>DOTD01000068.1 GCA_003513005.1 Desulfotomaculum sp. | reverse complement strand
ACTCATCGCTGTAGTATTAGTTAGATTTACATGTCCCAGGGCCAGGGGGAGTTAATCCACTGCCAGGATAGCTGGCTGGTGGATAAGCCAAAATGAAACAGCGGGCCGTAAAGCTGTTCGTAGGACACAATGCGCTGCCTCAGCAGGGGTACAATTGAGCTATATGAAGTTAAGGCCTGCTGGTCATCGGGGTGAGTATCCAGGTAAAGGTTCAATTCAATGGCGGTGAATTGAAGCTGCTGAATTTCTAAAAGCATAGCTTGTTGATTATTGTAATTACAGGCTTTGGCCGGTTGAACAATTTTTTGAGCCTGGGGGTTTTCCTGGGATTTTTCCCGGCTGTTATTCATCTGATTCACCTCTTTTTTTAGCCTATGTAAGGCATGACAAGTTCAGGGAAAAGTGTGCCGTGAGTTAAAGCTTCAGCCGGGCTGAAAACCTGGGTCATGTTCTGCCATGGAACATAAGCGTGAGCCAGTTGAAACTGAAACTCATGATCAGGACCGCACGGCATCTGTGGCGCGCCGGGCATTACAGGTATATTTGGATATGGATAATAATTCATTGTCAAACCTCCTTGCGCAGTTTATATATCTTATGCAACAAATACCTAAAATGACATACGTTGGCAACAAAAAAATGCTTGCCGGCATGAAATATAATACGGAAGATTATCAGTAGATGTACTTAGCGTGAAAAAAAACCTTGCCCGCGACAAATTAGCGGGCTTTTCTATTGAATTAAAACAGGGGAATAGCTGACGGAGGAATACATAGCCCGTTTGGGAATGGCGACGCGAGCCGTGAACGACAGGTTAAACAAGGCTGCCGGTGATTGTTTGGCTGGGTTGGCTGCTGGGATTGAGCAGGAATTTTTTTGATAAGTGGTTGGCGTTTTTAAAGGCGATGGAGAGTATCAATTTAATCCGGTTGAGCTGGTTGACCAGAATTTCTCCAACTACGCCCACCCGCGGCTTTTTTTCATTACTAATTTTCAGCTGGTCAAAATCCCTGACGATTTGGTGGATATACTTCTTAAGGCTGCCCGAATCGGCGTGAATGAGATGTTCGTTGCAGATCTCGACCCATTTTCCAAACAGCGCGTTCGCCGAGCCACGGATTGCTTCATAAGGCCTCACTCTATGCAGTACCCGCATCAGCAGATCGCCATAGGTCAGTCCCATGAGGGCTTTTCTCCATAACCGGGGAGATATTTTAAAGCCCCTTCTTCTTTAGCAGAGAAAACATAAAGTTTGAGATCCTGGCAATGGGGGGCCTACCCCCCCATTCTATTTGGTTCTAAACCGTAAGACTTAAAAATTTCTTCTATTTTCTCTAACTTTTTATCAGAGTACCATTCCCCCACGGCAAACGGGTACTCCAGGCCTAATAATCTGTAGCTCTGTCCAGCCCATGGATGGAAAGGAAGAATGTCAACCTTTTTAAAACCTAGTGAGGAAATAAATTTAGCAGTATCCTTCAAATTTTCTTCTGAATCATTACCTTCCGGAATTATTGGAACACGTATTTTTATTTCTACCCCTTCTCTCCCAATTATCCGCCTGGCGTTTTCTAGTATAAGTTCGTTCGATACCCCGCTAAATCTCTTGTGTGCTTCGGGATCCATATGTTTAAGGTCAAAAAGAACAACATCAGTATAATCAAGTATCTCATTTAAAATTTCCCATTTTACATAGCCACAGGTATCGAGAGCGGTACCTATTCCTTTTTCTTTGGCTGTCTTAAGTAAAGCAAGACAAAAATTGGGTTGTGCCGTTGGCTCCCCCCCCGACACTGTTATTCCTCCGCCGGAATTTTCATACATTGGGCGATCCTCTTCAACTTCTTTCATTACCTCGTCTACTGTCATGAAATCACCAGAGACAATAAAAGCACCTTCAGGACATTCCTCAACACACTTTTGACAACCAATGCAAAGACCCTTATCTATTCTTATCTTTCTGATCATCTTGCTTTTCAACTGCATGGGCACAAATTCAACCCCTCTCTCACCGGGAACATCAAACGTAACAATTCCTCCCTCATGCCACTTTCTTTCTACTACTTGCATGGCTCCGGTAGGACACATATCGTCGCAGTTACCACAATCATTGCAATTAGGCCATAAATGAAAAACCTCCGGAAAGCGCCGTACCCCTTCCGGGTTATGGCACCAGTGACACCTTAGCCGGCAACCCTTGAGAAAAATTGTAGTACGTACTCCTGGCCCATCGAATATTGAAAAATGCTGAATGTTCGAAACTATTCCTGCCAACATTACATTTTTTCCTCCTTAATTCTGCCTTGAGAAGCTTCCATAAAAAGTTCTCTATCGGTATCAACCGTCTGCTCCTTGCCACATTTAGGACACTCTCGTACCGAAAAAGTCGGACCGCAGCACCTATCTCCACCGGCATATTTTAAGCTAATGAGCTTAAATTGATCAAGTTTGCCTTCATGACCGCAATTCATACATTTCATTTTTATAATCATTCCTTTCGCTGCGCTCAAGGCACAAAACGCCATGAAAATGATTGCCTGTGCGCTATTCTTTAATTTGATTTTCGGCCGCTTTTACACGGCTCAACGCTTAAAAATCAAGACATTATTGCTTTAGCTATTGACTGTACCATCAGCGAAGTTCAGGCTGGTAAAACCACTCTTTGCTTAAGCCGTACGGATGTTATTAAACGCTTTATTGCTCAGATAGAAACAACTGTCGTGCGCTTGACTGTCTCTTGTTCCGGTGCTATAAAGATTATCCGGTCTATTCCTGGTATTAGCCGGCTTTCGGCGCTTGTCATTTTCTTTTGAAATCTGCGCCGGCATGGCTGCCTTTCACTCAGCCAAGCGCCTGTTGTTCCTGGGCGGGACTTGCTCCTTCTGACGATCAGAGCGGCGGCAAGAAGAAATCGGTTCGCGTCAGTCGTGCTGGTGTTTACATCAAGTCTTTACTCGTTCAGTGCGCCTGCTCAGCTATCAAGAATTTACCCTCCAATAGTGACTTCATAACCATAGCTTTTAAAGATTTCCTCAAAACCCACTAAATCCTCTGGAGCTATCGAATCGATCCCAGCAAAAAGATAATCCCTATCTAACTGCTTATACTTACCTGTAGCCCAATTATGGAAGGGAATAAGATCAATTCCTTCCACTGCGTCGCCGAGGCCCCTGGCCAGTTCAGTTACGGCATGAATAAACTCAACCTCATTATTTATTCCCGGAATTATAGGTAAACGAAGTCTTATCTTTTTTTTTCTGCTGCATATTTTATGCAGATTTTGAAGAATTAACTCATTTGAAACACCGGTTACTTCTTTGTGCTTTTGTGAATTTAAACTCTTTATATCGAAAAGAATTAAATCTGTCCAAATAAGCGCTTTCTCCAAATCTTCCCAAGGTACAAAACCTGATGTATCTATGCAAGTATGAATCCCTGCTTTTTTTGCCCGGCTTAATATTTCCACAGTAAATTCACTATTATAAAGTGGCTCGCCACCTGATACAGTTAGTCCGCCACCAGAATTTTCGTAGAATAACCTGTCTGCTTCAACTTCATGCATTACCTCATCAACATTCCAATGCTTGCCAATTAATTCCAGAGCTTTATAAGGACATTCTTGAATACATTTCATGCAATAGGTACATTTATTCCTATCCCTTTTTGGAAATTCTCCATTTGGTCCGGGAGGACTAATCGCACCTTCCGGACATACTTCACTGCAATGTCCGCATCTCATGCATTTCGTCTCCATATAATAAAACTCTTGATAATGATAAATGCATTCAGGATTATGACACCAGGTACATTTTAAATAACAGCCCTTCAAAAAAATAGTCGTCCGAATCCCGGGGCCATCATTAGTAGAAAATCTCTGTACATTTGTAACCAGGATTTCTTTTTTCAATTAATATTCTCCTTTCCCAGCAGGTTAACCATTTTCCCCGGCACTACCTTTGTAGCGGCGCCGGAGGTTGTCTCGTCCGGCGGAGTATCTTTCACTCCGTAAATACAATAACCTTCCCTTTTTCGGAGGGAGAGGACGACTTTCCTCTCCCTCCGAAAATTCCTTTTAAATTGCCGGTCAGTTAGTTTCCTTGATAAATTCACTATGCGATGGTTTTTTTTCAAAATTTTCGCATGCGTCATTGCGCAGGTTAACCATTTTCCCCGGTACTATCATTGTAGCGGTGCCGGAGGTTGTCTCGTCCGGCAGAGTATCTTTCACTCCGTAAATACAATAACCTTCCATTGGATCTGTAAGCCCCATTCTCCCGTAACGACAATCTTTACACCTTGGCATTTCTTCTTTCTCCTCCTCAGAAAAAATTCTGTATGATCGACATCTTCCTGGGTCGTATTTACGAAAGTTCTCTTAGGCGATCTCCTTACATATTTTCGGAGGGAGAGGACGACTTTCCTCTCCCTCCGAAAATTCCCTGATTTGCGTTTATCCTCCTAGTTCTTGTTCTGTACGCGCGACAACTGCATCCTGAGCCATCTTGGACAACGAGATAAACCTGGCGCTGTAACCGGCTATCCTGACGATCAAGTGCTCCCATTTTTCCGGCTCTTTTTGGGCGCTGCGCATATCTTCAGTACGTACTACATTAAATTGAACGTGATCACAGTTAAGATCATGCCACGTCTTCATATACGCGCTCCATACATCAAATCCTTTTTCAGATTCCCTCATCAACCCTACCGGCAAACGCTGGTTAAGCTGGACTCCTTTTATTCTCTCGTTGGGTAGTTTAGATACGCTTTTCAGCACCGCCGTGGGCCCCTTCTTATCCAACCCCATGTACGGCGAGCACCCGCCGTCATGTAAAGGCTCCCCGTGACGGCGGCCGAACGGCTCCGCCCCAATCATTGAACCAAGGGTAACAAATGCTGAAACTGATTGCGGAACTATAGTGGCTCCTTTTTCCCAGCCCACCATTTTATGCGCTGCCCATACATCACATGATACATTATAGAACCAGTTGGCTATCTTATCAACATAATCATCATCATTGCCAAATTTCGGGGCAGACAAAAATTCCTGCCTCATTTCTTCGTATCCCTGCCAGTTTGCCTTGAGCGCTTCCAGAAGCTGGCCCATCGTATATTTCTTTTTGTCAAAAATCCAGTACTTAATGGCTGCCAGATCATCAACCACACCCATCGGACCCGGATAATAATCCGCCCAGGTATTTGTATACGGCTTATTGTAGCGGTGGAAAGCGCCAACTCCCTCTTCTACGTTCCAGTCGTCCATCATGGCCATGAAGGGACTCTCCAGCCACTTGTTTTCTGCATAGCTGGTAATCTCTTTATTCATAAACATAAGCTGCGAATTATGTTTTATTTGTTCTTCAACCGCTTTTAACAGATCCTCCCAGGTAAACTTGCTGGCGTCTCCTGTATGCGCCCCGCACTGTTTATTGCTGAACACCGCGTCGAAGCCATCCGATAAGGCCATCGTTCCTACGGCGGGACCGACAATGCCACTGCCACCCTCATTTCGGGAGTGCTGGGTTGAACGCCTGCCTGTAACACCAGGCGCCATACAAAGAACCAGCGCCCAGCGGGCAGCCACCTCCGGCGGCCAGCCATGGTATTCCATATTGTGTTTGAAATTTTTTTCATAATTTTTTATAGAAGGGAACCCAAAACCCTGGGAAATACATTCATAAACGAGTCTTCTTGTTTTTTCACTGCACTTCGGGGAATATTTAAAGGCTATCGATGGTTCGTTGGTGTGGATATTTAAAGCCGCTTCTAAGATGACGTCCGTAAGATCGGTACACATATCATTACCGTTTTCGTCCAGCCCGCCGAGAGAAAGGATGTGGAGGTCGTTTATGCCGGGATGAATTATTCGCATCCATCTTCCCTTTGTTACTGTGCGCTCGCATACTTTCAGGCGTTCGCATTCAATAAGCTCGACTGCTTCTTCCCTGGACATCGGCTGGGCCGTCTTGTCAATAACGCTCGCTTTGTAGTAAGGCCACAACAAATCGTCCTCCAGTTGAGAGTAACCGGAGCAGTAGCGTTCGATATTTTGGGCCACTACAAAGCAGAACCACTTTGACTGCATAGCGTCTCTAAAGCCCCGGGCCGGCTCCGCAGGTACCCGCGCGCAAATGTCGGCGATCTCCAAAAGTTCCTTCTTTCTTTGCCCGGCGCCAACCACACTGCCGCTTAAGTCAAAGTTTTCGGCGATGATCCTGGCCAGGCGGCTGTACTTTCTTGACCAGCCGATAACCGCCCTGGCGGAGATGATCATTGCATCCCAGGCGTCGATCTTCTCAAAAAGCGGAAAGTTCTCTTCGCCCCGCCATGGAAACGTCTTTATCTTATCACGGGCATTTTTAATGTTGTCCTCGCACCATTTAATCCTTTTCTCCAGGCCATCTTCTAAAACAGACTGGTAGGGCGGTGTGGTGCTGGTAAAAAAGTGCGCCCAAACCGGCGGCTCACCTATAACACCGGTGCTAAGCTTTTCCAGCGATTCGGGATCAAAATACCGCTCGCACCTTGATGATAATGACCACTGCTTCCAATACTCTACCATTTTTGCCCCTTCGTCGTATAATTCCGGGGGAGTAACAGTATCATCTTCCAGATAATCCATCATGTTTTTAGCGCCGCCTTCGGGAAAAAGTTCTAACTTATCCGGATATTCATTGTGCGATCCAACAATCAATTCCTCGTCCTGAATATAAATACTGCAGTTCTTCAGGTAGTGTTCCAGGCACTTCGCCCTGATAATTATGGGAAGTTCTCCAGCATTTGCCTTGTGTCCTTCAGTGTATGACCTTGCTCTTTCGAGGGAAATTTTTATGTCTTCCCGCACATACTCTCCCCCGGCAGTATGCGCCCAGCGGCAGCGTTGGTGAAGATGTTTCGTCCGCGGGGTACTCCCCGGCCCTTCTTTAATCTTTTTTTCCCACATGACTTTTCCCAAAGGTTGCCCTTTCCTGTCGATCTTTAGCTCCCGGGAAATTTCTTCTAACACAGCAGCGCTCGCCATTTTTTTCACTCCTTATTTTTAAAGATTTTTTAAAACAATTTGGTTCTTCTTTACCTTTTCTTAAAATCCGTGCACTTTGAAGCGTCCATTTCCTCTTTCGTCTTTCTCGCGTGCCAGTACTTACCTTTGCTGTCACGTAATCCCCGGACACAATCCCCTGCTCCCTTTTCATAGTCCCATTCATTTTCGGGAACCGGGAAGAAACTTTTGCACTCTTTACACTGTGGCATCTTTTTCACCCTCCGCAAAATAATAAATTATGTTTTATAAAATTTATGAAACCTCCTTTCTTTCAGAAATTAATATCCCTTAGCAATAATATAACACTATTATATATTTATTACAATAGGAATTTACACATATCTTTCAATTATCATAATATTCCATCTATAAGGCATTTCCCTATACTGCACATTAAAAGAAGTCTTATCACCCTGATTAGATTATAAAACTACCTTTATTTACTTATCCACGGTTTTCCCACCGGTAAGATATCCTTCCCCCACAGATCCAGGAAAATATTATGAGCCATAACATACCAGGCTGCCAGAGCGCAGATTATTAAATCCCAACCGGCGACCTTAGTCCAAAGATCTTTCGACGGTGTAAAGTGCGCCAAATCAAGAAAAACAAAGCCGGCTAAAAGAAATAAAAACACGAAGGCCAACATGCTGTTGGTTCTCATTGAACCAATCCACATGATAAAGGTGTAGATTGTCCACATAAACAAAAACCAGCCCACATCAGTTGTGGAAGCCTTGTATATTCCGTAGAAGTTGCCTATAAAAATAAGACCCAGGCTGATCCAGAATGCGCCGTAAGATGAGAATGCGCAATAGCCGAAGTTATTTCCTGTTTTTTGTTCTTGAAAGCCTGCGATTATTTGCATTATGCCACCGAAAATCAATCCTACCCAAACCACCGGTCCAACGCCGCACCAGCCCAGGTTGTGAAACTGGAGCAATAAAGTTGTTCCGCCGAAGCCGGCAAGACCGACAACAGCAGGATTTCCTAATTTTTCTGCCATAAAATTTGACTCCTTCTTGTTCTAAGTAATTAAATTGTTTACACTTTTAATAGCTTCTCTTATCTCATCTACGGAGGCGCCTTCTTCAATTGTAGATATATCACCTACGTCCTTTCCCATAAGAAGAGCCTTCATTACCCGGCGCATGATTTTGCCGCTTCTTGTCTTGGGTAAGACAGTAATAAATTGTACGCTTCCAATAACTACAATGGGGCCCATTGTTTTGCGCACATGAGCGATCAGTTCCTTTTTCAATTCTTCTGACGGCGTATAGCCCTGTCTTAGCACGACAAAAGCGCTGGCTACCTCGCCTCTTAGCTCCTCAGGGACGCCGGCAACACCGGCTTCTACTACTGCCGGGTGTGATATTAAAGCGCTTTCGATTTCTATTGTGCCTATGCGATGAGCGGCTATTTTGATAACTTCGTCAGAGCGTCCGGCAAACCAGATATAGCCATCCTCGTCTAAATGCGCAGCGTCACCTAAATAATAGGATTCCATTGTGCCTGGGGTTTTCTCCCAATATTCTTTTTTATATCTTTCCGGTTCTCTCCATAAAGTCGGAACAAGTCCCGGGAAAGGCTTTTTTAGTATGACAATCCCTTTTTCTCCAGGACCTAAAGGTTGACCGTCTTTTTCGTTGACAACATCGGCGTCTATTCCGGGTACCGGTATACCAGCAGAACCGGGTTTAATAGGTATTATCCCAAGGCCGTAGGGATTGGCGAATACCGGGCCGGAAGTTTCTGTCTGCCACATATGGTCGATAACAGGTATTTTATCTTCAAAAACTTCTTTTTGCAGCCATTCCCAGGCGGGCGGGTTCAATACCTCGCCGGCGCAAAAGATTCTTTTTACAGAACTGAGATCATGTTTACGGGCCTGCTCGGCTCCAATTCTCATAAGGGCCCTTACGCCGGTTGGCGATAACCATAAGGCGGTAGCCTTGTTGCGGGCGGCAATCTCCCACCACATATCCTGCCGGGGATAGTCGGGTGTACCGTCAAATATAACGTTTGTGCAACCGCAGAGCAGTGGCCCGTATACATTATAGCTATGTCCCACGATCCAGCCGATGTCTGAAGTGCAGAACCAAATGTCATCTTCTTTCAAGCCATAAATCCATTTCGCCATGCAATAAACCCAAACCTGATATCCGCCATGTTTATGCACAGTCACCTTTGGTTTAGCCGTTGTTCCGGAAGTGGGCAGTAAGAATAGAGGTTCATTGGCTTCCATGAGCTCAACTTCTGCTTCTATTCCTTCCCCGAGGGCCAGAAATTGATCCCATGTCATGTCTCTATTTTCTTTCATGGGAGCTTCAGCCTGGCCTTCAGTTTTTAAAACAATTACCTTCTCAACGATGCCCGGGCATTTATCAAGAGCGTCGTCTATAATTGTCTTGAGTTCAACGGGTTTACCACGGCGCAAGGTTCCATCCTGAGCGAACATAAACCTGGCGCCGGTAATTTCAATGCGATCTGCTACAGCACCGGCAGAAAAACCGGCAAAAATAGCCACATGAATTGCGCCGATCCGTGCGCAAGCTAGTAAAGTGACCACCGATTCAATTCCCATAGGAGCCGTAGCGGATTAAAGAGGTTAGGGTTAACAAAGTGAAGGTGGGGTGGTAGAGTAGTTTCGGGGTGGTAGACCGTGGCGTCACGATGGGAGCCGCCGTTTTGGATTGGAGAGCGAATGTTCACGGATGGAGATTTAGATTTGATCCGGGAGACCGTGGAGCGCTTTTCGTCGTTGAGCCGGACGGAGTTGGCGTTGACACTCTGTGAGAACCTGCCTTGGCAGGCGCCGAATGGGCAAGCCCGTCTCCACTCATGCCTATCGTTGTTGGAAGAAATGGACGCGGACGGCCTTGTCAAAATCCCTGCGAAGCGAGGGCTGGCCCCGTATCGACCGGCACGCCTGCATACTCAACCT
>DOTD01000067.1 GCA_003513005.1 Desulfotomaculum sp. | reverse complement strand
AGTTTATCCTGATAAACAACACTTCCTGTACATTTCAACCTGCGGAGTGTAGTAGTCAACCAGGCCGGCAAGACCTTCTTCGTTTTCTATAGTATCAGTTTTGTAGTCCACTATCACCCAACCGCCGTCCTCAAGGAAAACAAGGTCAATAACCCCGGAAATAACAGTGTCCCCTTTAAAATCTTGTTTTCCGTCTTCAACCTTCACCGAAAAAGGAACTTCCACAAACCGCTTTTTACTCTGCAGCATCCTTTGCCAAATAGTTGACTGCATAATTTTATTGATCAGGATTAAGACCTGCTCTTTTTCCTCCGGCGCCCTGCTCTCCTCTGTTAAAACATTTTCAATAAAAAGCTCCGGGTTGGCGGGCGCTTTCTTAGGCGCTTTCTTAACAGATGATTCCAGTACCCTGTGAATCACCCTGCCCCAGGACTGCCCGCGGCCGGTGGCTTTCCTCTCCGGCGTATCCCCGCTCCCTTTTACCAGAGAAGTAACCGAAGCGATAGTGTAGCCAGGAATATTAAGCGGACTCCCGGGACCAAGAAAACCACCCCTTGCCCCGGCCAGGTCCTGGTTGGTAATCGTATCACCGCCCACACTCGATGGAGCCGGGATAACCTTAACCTCCTCTAATGCGGGCACTCCTTCAAAATGTCCGTTAAAGGACTGCCAGGGGCTGATTTCCGGCTTATCCGGGTAAACGCTTATTACCAAAAGGTTTTTTGCCCTGGTAGCTGCTACATAAAGAAGGCGGGTTTCCTCGGCGTCAAGATACTTCTTCTCGATATCGGCAAGCTCATCCCAGTTTAAAGGCTGGCCAAGTATTTCCTCGGTGAATCCTTTTTTCTTTTTCACAACATAATAGCCGTACGGCAGGCCGCCGGTTCTTTTGATATGGACGGACGGTTCCCATGTAACATCTTTGCCGGGGTTGGCCAGAAAAACGACCGGCGCTTCCAGCCCCTTGGCCTTGTGCAGGTTCATCAGTCTGACGGCGTCATTTTCCCAGGGGGCGATATTAATCTCTTCCTCCACCCCTGTTTCTATGAGAAGCTCAAGTGAATCAACCAGCGAAGCAAATGAAGTAATACCTTCCCGTTCAGCGGCAGCCAGTAACTCAAGGCACTGCGCCAGGTACCCGGAGCGGCTGCGGCCAAGCTCCCCGGTCAGAGCGTAGGGTATAATACCCAGCTCCTGCATGATATTTTCTAGGGCAGCGCTGGCCGGGAGATCCTGCGTCCACTTCCGGAAGGCCTTTAATCTGCCGAAGGCCCACTCAAAAAACTCCCGGTCCTTTTGATCCATACTGTCCGGGACCCTGGCATAAAAGCTGAAATGACCGCCTGCCTGTTTGAAAAGCCACAGCTGGTTGTCGCTTAACCCAAAAAGGCCTCCCCGGAGGACAGCGACCAACCGGACAGAATCATCAGGATCTAAAATGGCTTTCAGGACCTTAAGCAGTTCGGCTATCTCCGCAGATTCCGAAAACCCGCCGCTCCCGGCTATCTGGAAAGGGATGCCCTGCTCCTCTAAAGCCCTGGCGTAAAGATCCATATTTGATTTGTAGCGCAGCAAAATTAAAAAATCAGCCGGCCCCGGCCTTTCAGTAAAACCGGCCTCGATCTCTTCAGCGGTCCTTTCCAGTGTAATCCCGCCGTCGACAGCCCATCTTATCCAGCGCGCTATACGGCCGGCGTCGAACAAAGCGATTTCTCTCTGAGAATTCCGGGAAACCTTGGGAATATTAATTGTCCTGATTCCTCCGATATTTCCCTCTTTGTTTTCCCTTACTGTATTAAGATCAGTAAAAGCAGCTTGAAACGAAGTGGCCTCAGCAGGCAGAAGGCCTTTAAACACAGGGTTAACCCAGTCCCCAATGGCCTTTACTGAGCGGAAATTGGACGTTAAATGCAACACACTGCCGCCGCTTAAGTCAATTAATTTTTTTACCTCGTTATAGGTGTCAATATCTGCGCGGCGGAAGCGATAAATTGACTGCTTGGGATCCCCTACCACAAAGAGCGCTCCCGGCCGGGGGACAAGTTTGCGCCAGTCCTGCTCGTGGATATCCTGGCCGGTGAGGTAAAACATAATTTCTGCCTGGATCGGGTCTGTATCCTGGAATTCATCAACCAGCAGGTGTGTATACCTCTCCTGAAAATAACTGCGCACCTCGGGGTTACCTTTCAGCAGGGCGGCAGCGGACATTAAAAGGTCCTGGAAATTCAGCCTGGAGCGCTCAGTACGCCGCTTGCTGTAAAACTCAACCGCCGGCAGGACAAAATCGACCAGGCGCTTGTGTCTGTGCTCGCGCCAGGCTTTAAGCGCCGGGGTAATATGCCCATCCCGGAACTGGTTAAAGGCATCCTGCGCTGCTATGGCATCATCCCTTGACAGCCAGCGGTTTTGGGTGACACGCCCCTTTTTATCGAGTATTGCCAGCAGCCGCAGTAAAGTAATGTCCTCATCCAGGCCAAAGATTCGCCGCCGCGCCAGTGCTCTGCGAAGAAGTGACTGCAGACTATCCCACCCTTTTAATGGGGCGTTGGCGGGCAGCAGCTTTTCAGCCCGGTTGAGCAATTTATTTAACGCCACCCGTACAGCCTTCAAGTCAGGTACCGGGGAATAATTCCTGTCTGCCTCCACCTCAGGGTAGTCAGACAAAACTCTGTAAAACTCTTTCAGATCCTGGGCACTGACGTCGATTTTCAATAAATCTTCCAGCGCCTGCGGGTTCTCCACCTGCACCCGGGTTAAATACTCTTCCCAGGCCCGCTCGCTTAACAGCTTATCTTCAAGCTCCTCTATTTCCACAAAGTCCGGTTCCAACCCCGCCTCAACCGGGCGCTCTCTCAATAAAGCCGCACAAAAGGAGTGGATAGTTCCCAAAAAGCAGCGGTCCAAATCATTCAGCGCATGGTTCAACCTCACCTTTTTATCCTGGCTGGTTTCACCGGCTAAAAACTTTTCAAGGGCCAGCTGGAACCTGCCCTTTAGCTCAGCGGCGGCCTTCCTGGTAAATGTCACAGCAGCAATTCTGTCAACGGCGCATTTATTTTCTTTAACCAGAGCCACCATCCGTTCAACAAGGCTGTGCGTTTTTCCGGACCCGGCGCCTGCCTCCACCAGCAGGCAGGTATCAAGATCCTCCACAATAGCCCGGCGTGAAACATCGTCTTGCAAAACTTGCTTATTCATAGTCCTTCAGCCTCCTCCAGGGTTCCAGGCAGGAGCTGTCGCCGGACTCAGCCAGCAGCTTTTTAACCCGGTCCACAGCATTTTCCCCACCGCACACACCGGTGTAATCACAGATGCCGCATTTCTCCCCGTGGTCAGCAGCGATAAATATGCCTCCAGCCAGGAGATCAAAAAGGTGGTTTAAAAGTTCCGGCAATTTATGGCGGCCGGTTTGTAGGCGGGCTATTTTCAAGCCCTCGCCCCGTTCCGTGGGGAAATAGTATCCGGCAATCTCCACCCGGGGAGATGACTTTGGCAAAAGCCCCTCTAAAATCTGCCCGGCTGCAACAGCGTACAGGGCGTGTTGGATCTGTCGCCCGCCGCAAAAGTACATGTGATCCGCATAGCCATAGGTGCTTCCGGTCTTGTAGTCCCATACCTGGTAAATCCCTTCAATCACCTCGTCCACCCTGTCAATCTTGCCTCTAAGCAAAAAGCTGGTACCGCCGCCCAGCTCAATTTTCACAGGATCCGCCAGACCTGCGCCGGATTCCGCCACTGCCTCACCGCCCAGGCCGAAGGGTACCTCAAACAGCACGGGAGCGCCTGCCGCATGAACTTCTTCGGCAGCCAAGAAAACTTCACAGCAGCGGTGGATATCTTTTACCTCCCGCTGAAAGACAAGATCGCCGGGTATTGGAATCCTCTTTTTATAATCGCCAATCAGTTCATCGGCCATCTCCATCATCATCGTCTTATGCCTGGTCAAACTGGGACTCTCATGATCAGCCGCCAGCTTTTTCATAAATCTGCAGAACAGCTCGTGCAGAAATGAGCCCCGCTCCAGCGCGTCCAGCCAGCAGTTCGGGTCATAGCTGACTTCGTCCGGAGGCAGGACACGCAAGATGTATTTTAGAAAATAAGCGAAGGGACAACCGGCCAGGTCCTCGATCCTGCTGCAGGACATAACCAGATCAAAATTTTGGCGGGGATCAAACTGGCTATCACCAGTAATCATCCCGTCATATTCAGTCGGACCGGGGCTTTGCCTGGCCTCCAGCGCACGGCTGCCTACCGCAATCCCCTGGCAGCAGTCCCTTACCGCCGCATTGCCGTTAATCATACCCGGTCCTGTCAGTGCCCGGGCAGCCCACCACTCTGTTTCATCCAAAGCCGGCATTCCTTCATGCGGGCAGTACCCTGCCGTCTTGCCCAGGGAGTTGATCAAGTCCGTGTAATCTAAAGAGGTATCCTTTTGTAAAAGGCGATACGACTGGAGCAGTATATTCGAAGGGAAGACAGACCTGTTTTGTATAACATCAAAAGAAGGAAAGCTCATAGTAACCCGCCCCCGCCTGGAGGCAAGGGCCAGCGCCATCATATATTGATTCTCAACCGGCTTGTCCGTGCCCAGGGTCAACCAGGCATCAATCCGCCTGCGTTCACTGTCCAGCAGAACAGGGTCCTGGCGTCCGCTGCCCGGGAAGATATCAGCGCCCAGCCCGGCAATGAAGGTGTTGGGACGGCAGGACCAGATTAAATTCTCATAATTAACAATGTGCAGGTGACCGGGCTTGGGACCAGACGCCCCAACCCGGAAAACGTCAAGGATGTTTTCCACCCGCTCCAAAGCTTCTTCGATTTCCAGGTTAAATGATATATACCGCCCGGTATCAGCCAGGTTGTTGATTAATCCTTGCAGCGCTGCGGCATCAAAATTACTTTGAGTATTAGTTATCTTTGACATAATGCATGAAAGACCGGCGGCGAGCTCCCTGAAACTGATTTTTCCCTCATCATCCGGAACCGGCAGGTTTGAGATGAACCCGCTGATCACATCGTATATCCCTTCAGCCAGAACGCTTAAGCGCAGATACCGCTCGCGCCTGCTGTCCGGATCATCTTCTTCTGATAATTCTTCCGCAGCTTTTTCTTTAAAAGTACCGGCCATCCGTTCCAGCAAGATATAACGGTCCCTCCCCCAGCCGACGCCGGAAACGCTTAACATCCGCGCAGTTGCAGCCGGCGCAAGGATTTCACTTCCCTCTTTATCAAGCTGCAGCGCCACATCACCGCTTAAAACAAGGGCTTTTAACGCACTGACGGAGTAGTCAGACCTGATCCATTCAACCAAACCCTTGAGAACTCTGCCGGGGCCGGTAAGCGTACCGGGAATTCCCTCCCCATAGGTCACATTTAATCCCAGGCGCCTGGCCAGTGAATAAAAAACAGGTATATACTCGCTGCTTGTGCAGGCGACCGCTGCACTGTCTAAAGATATCCCTTCCTTTGTAATCCGTCTGAATATTTCCCTGACCTCATTGATCAGCCCATAAGCATGAAAAATGCTCAAAGAACCGTCGCCAACCGGCTCCGGCGACTGGTCAACCTGATACAGCCAGGGCAGACGGTCCACTTCGGTATGTGAAACAGCAACGTCTTCCGGCACAGATGCCTGCGGCGCCATTCCCGGTCGGGATATCCCGTAAATCGGGTCTGTATTTAAAATTTCGAGCCTTCCTGCAGTAACCGAATCAATTAATCTACGTTCCAGCCGGCTGATCAGTATGAAAGAAGGCAGTATGTAAATGGTGTCCGTATCCATAGGAGTTTTTTCAGAGAGCAAATCCAGCGCAAATGTAAGCAAACCAGGCGCATCAATATATTTATGGTCCGTGAGATAATGCTCATATGCCTTTAACAGCGCAGCCATGTCCTGTCCTTTGTCTTTGCTGATAAAATTGTCTGCGTCAAGAGTATCGCTGGTAATCCCGCAGTATCTCAGTTCATATATTGAAGAAGCTATTACCCTGACCAGCCCGGGGGAATAGCTTTCCCTCGCGAAATACAGAAGGGCTTTTTGCTCTTCCAGGCTGTGATAGATCTCTTCAACTACAGCCGTTGTCAACAAGCCGGTCAAATAAGTAATACCTTTTTCAGCCAGATCATCACCTGCTGCCTGGTGTGCAAGGCCGGTTGTGGTTTCGGGGCGCAAGTTTACCCAGCCTGCGCCACTCCTGGCCAGTGCTTCACAAAGCTCATGCCCCTGGCTGTATCCCGGCACAATCAGTACCTTCTCCTGCAGCGGATACCTTTCACATACCTCTTTTAGCGAAGAAAGTAGATAATTAATGAAAATCACTCCAAATAAAAAAGTAAACCTAAAATTGTGTTTTCACATCAGAAATTCTACCAGCAATTGGCTTTTTAATCAGCTGTAAGAATAGGGATATTATTACATTTATCTCATATAACAAAAAACCTGACTATGTTTTATAGTAAAGCCAGGCTAGTGACAACGGTTTGTCAATTGGCATTAATATTTTCTAAAACTAACGGCATACACCAATAAGGGTTCTCCTTAAAAAACATATATAGATCTCTAAGGATCCGTAACAAAATAACTCATAACTTCTCTTGAGGGTGTATTGCGTAATTCCAATCACCATGGAACTCGGAGCGCTCCAAGCGCACAGTGTTAAGTTCGGCATCGGACACCCGCACGCCGGTCGGGTACTCGTTTTTATCGAGTTGGCGCCTCACCTTAAGGCCGGCGGCGGTGGGAGTGTTGGCGATGAGGCT
>DOTD01000066.1:6853-7610 GCA_003513005.1 Desulfotomaculum sp. | reverse complement strand
GCTATCATGGTATTTTGTGATTGATAGAGATACCGGGAGTAATTAAAATATTATATTTAATTAGAGTCCCGGATTAGTGAAGTCGGGACTTGACTTATTTCATCCCCAAAAAAACCAAATGGGAGGCATTGATGGCCAGTACCACTAAATAATGGGGGGATGAAATTGCTTGGCAAATGGCGACCACATTCGGGATACCGGCAGTATGCTTCACGCGAACTTAAGGTGCGCTGGCCGGTATACCTGCAAATCATTGTGCAGCACAAAGACGGCATCAAGAAACTCTGGCTGTTGGATTTAGACGAACTCCGCGGGGAACTTGGCCCTTAGTTCAAGCCTCCACTGGCCGCCCGGCTTAAGAACCAGCCGGAGCTCTTGCGTTCCTTGGTCATGATGGTTGAGTGCCACGAAGAGAGCGTTGATTCGTGGGTGGAAAGACTGCTTAAGCGACGACATCCTGGCGATTATCTGTGGTTTTCTCACCGGGCAGATCCCTGGCGTGGGCGCCTATTATGACTTCCTGGATCGCTTCTGGTTAGCCTCGAAACCGGGCAAGATTAAAAAGTTTAAGCGTAAGCCGAAAAAGAAACTCAAAGCCGGGAAAAAACTGCCGCCCAAGCACCCGGAGATCGTAAAAATGATCGTGAAATATTTGCTCCGGGGCAGAAAGTTCGAAAGTAAACCAGAAAAGATCCTGCACCGGATTTTAGCCACGGCGGTAGTGCTCCCTTCGGCTAAGCGGGGTCTTTTGGGCGAT
>DOTD01000066.1:0-6686 GCA_003513005.1 Desulfotomaculum sp. | reverse complement strand
CAGCGCCGTTTTTCCGATCCTAAAAGCCAATTGGGGCTTAAGACAGCTACCGGGAGAGATGGGTTTTCGGGTATACCGCCTACGAAATCACAGCGGCGGATAGCTTTCACGATCTCCCGATTTATATTGGGATGGGCCAGGCTTCCCGGAGTGAATAGTGTGCTGGGTCTAAGGGCCTTGTGTGAGCTAAGAGATCTTTACCCTTTTGTCTTTCAAAAGTTCATTGGCGATTCGGCTCATGACGCTTACCCCTGGTACGAACTCTTGCACACCTGGGAAATCGAGGCGTTTATTGATTAAAACACCAGAAGGCAGGGCAAGCTTTCCCTTCCCGGATTTACCGTTGGTAAAGATGGTGCCCCAGTCTGCGCAGGTGGCTTTCCCATGGTATTCTTTAGGCTACTGCGAAGGCCGCCGGCGGATTAAATGGCGCTGCCCTTCGGCCTGCGGCAAAGTGCCGGAATGCCTGAATAAATGCTCTCCTTCCAAGTACGGAAGAGTTGTCTATACCAAGCCGGAGTGGGATTTAAGGCTTTTTTCCAAAACACCCCGGAATTCTAAGGCCTGGAAAAAGGTGTACGCCCGGCGTAGCGCCTCGGAACGGACGAACAAGCGCCAGAAGATTGACTACCGGTTGGAAAGGACCAGGGCCCGCAGTAAAAGAAGGATCTTTTGGCGGCTCACCCTGGGGGCGATTAACCAGCACCTGGATGTCTGGGTTAACCAGTCCCGGGTAACGCTGGCCGAGATTATCGGAATCGAACAGGCTGCGTAGTTAAAGCTCCTATGCCTAGATTCTTTCCCGGCAAAAAAGTTTGGTTTTTGCCGGGCTGGCTGATTATTGCCTTTTTCCGGTTAGACCTGCCGGCCACCCATAAACCAACGCTATGAAGTTATCAAGGAACGTGTTTTTCAGCTTTTTTGTGTATGTTTGTGGTTTTAATGTTATTTGTTTCCTGCTAGATGCTGCTGGTTATTTTTGGTTTCCGAGACCCTTCAGTAATTATATCAATATCTGTTTGATCCGGCACATTTCTTTCCAATATAATTTTACTACCATTATTCCCATATGAAAATTCTTTGTTCTCTCAGGAGATAAAGACTCGTTACAGGGCAGCATTTTACAAAAAAGGACTGCAGAGAATCCACAGTCCTTTTTGTAAAAGTATTACACTAACATGGCAAAACTTGAAACATCACCGTACAGTATCTTCATGCTCATGCTGTACATTATGTTTTTTGTATATGTCAATATCTTTAATATGAAAAGGCAGGAATGAAGTTATTACATTATTCTTTTGCAATAGTACATTAGCGACAAATATGCTGGTGTTGTTATGCAACAACATCTCCCACCTCTTGGCGACAAAAAACTGAGGCAGCAGAACGGTTATCATGTCATTCGGGCTGGAGGCGTGTTCTTCAGAATTAATGTACTCGATAAGCGGATTTACTATTTCCCGGTAAGGGGATTTTCTTATTACCAGGGGTATATCCGTATTAAGTTTCTGCCACTTTTTTCTCAATTTGTCTGACTCTCCGTCATAAGTCTCGATGTGGAACGCCTCAACATAAGGCGTAAGACTTCTGGCATAACGTAATGCTTTGATTACCATTGTATTTATACTGTCTATGGGAACTATAACAAAGTGATTATAATACGAGTTAAAGTCTATCTTATCAAGGCTGTCATTAGGAATGTCCAGTTCAAGAGCAACCGAGGTATAATGATTTTTTATTCTAAGCATCACCCATACTAACAAGGGTATAACTAAACAGACTATCCAGGCTCCCGCGGTAAATTTTGTAACACCTATAATAATTAATACCACGAATGTCATTAGAGCGCCGGTTCCATTAATAAACGTCTTGTACAGCCATCCCTTGCGCTTTTCTTTTAACCAGCGCATAAGAACACCGACCTGCGCCAATGTAAAAGAAGTAAAAACTCCCACGGCATAAAGAGGAATGAGCAGGTGGGTTTCTCCCTGGAATATTATAATCAGTACAATTGCTGCGACAGCCAGCATTATAATACCGTTTGAATAATTAAGCCTGTGACCTCTAACTGAAAGCTGACGGGGCGCAAAACCATCCCGGGCGATAATCGAAAGAAGTGTGGGGAAACCAACGAAGGCAGTGTTAGCCGCCATTGCTAAAATAACAGTTGTACCGGCCTGAATTAAGTAATAGGCGAGACTTTTGCCGAAAACTATAGCCGCTATACTGGAAAGCAGCGTCTGGCTGTTAGAAAGCGGGGGGTGATAAATAGCCGCCAGGTAAGAAATGCCTCCGAAACAGACTATGATTACAACTGTCAATAAAATATAAGCAAGCTTAGCGTTCTCTTTTGCCGGATTTTTGAAATTGGGAACAGAATCAGCGATAGCTTCAACACCGGTAACGGCAGCGCAACCTGAAGAAAAAGCGCGCATAAGGAGAAAAACAAACAGTAGACTGGTCCATGAGGGAATGTCGACACTGGGGATATACATAACTTCCGAGATATCATGGTCAGGATTCTTAATAATCCCGGTAATAATCAAGCTTATTATAGAGATTATAAAAAAATAGGTGGGGAGGCTGAAAAGCCTGGAAGATTCTCTTGTACCTCGTAAGTTTCCTACTATCATTACTACAATTATAAATATGGCAATAGCTACTTTGTGCTCGAAAAGCGCGGGAATGGCTGATGTAATGGCTGCGGTTCCTGCGCTTATACTTACTGCTACAGTAAGTATATAATCAACGGTAAGTGAAGCTCCCACGACAAGGCCGTAAACCGGGCTAAGGTTCTCCTTGGCTACTGTGTACGCGCCGCCGCCCTGTGGATAGGCGTCTACGATCTGCCGGTATGAAAAAGATAAAATGATTAGCAAAATTATTATTATTCCGGCTAACTTAGGACTCCATATATATGCTGCTAAACCAAGCACCGGGACAAGTACCCTGAGCATTTCCTCAACAGCGTATGCCACTGAGGAAACTGCATCACTTGATAAGATAGGCATTCCCCAAAATACGTTAAATCTTTCCCTGGTAATATGTGTATTAGGCAGTTTTTCTCCTAATATCAGGCGTAAGATTTGACTGTACAAATTAACTATCCCCCTGGATATAATGCCTGGCCGCTTTTTATTCTTCTCCCAAGAAGCATGAAATAATATTCCTATCTAAAATTAAATTAAGTCTTCAAAAAAGGCAATAACATCTTTTGATTTTTTTATACGATGCAAGACCAATAAATCTGAACCAACCGAAAAACAGACAGAGAGACAGCCAAGTGTTTTGAACCACATAACTTTGCAGCAGACAGCGAATTACCAGACTAATCAACAGGGTACGCAGCAACAATCATTTACGTTAACAAGAACAAATAGATATTTTTCCGGAACAGGGACGAGGGGCGCTTTAAGCGCCCCTATTTCATTACAAGCTTAAAACTATAAGGGCGGCTTGCAGGCGTCATCTGTCAGGCTGCTCAATTAATCTGAATGTCTTTGCAAGTATATATTAGACAGAATATTATAACATTATAAAATTATATAAATTATCTATTGACAATAAAATAATAATATAGTATTCTAAAAGAGCCCTAAGAAAAGGATTCACCCTTAGTAAGAGGGCAGCCCTGAAAAACCGGAAGTGGAGGCTGATAACAACCTGCTGAAAAAAGCCAATACTAGGTGCGGTGATTGAGTAGGTATCCAAAAAGCCGTAAGGTTAATAGGATTCTACCGGTAAACTGAAATTCGGAAGTGAATTGGGAGACCAAAATCAACCAAAGAGTAAGGAATACCAGCTCAAATAGTAGAAGTTTATATAAGCAGGGGTTAAAAGCCGAAGCGAATTCTTGTAGGAGGAGGAAGTCATTGAAAGGTTATTTCCGACAACTACAGGAAGTAACCGGTAGTCCGAAACAACGGTAGAAGTACCGGAAGGATTGGACTGGGCAAACTAAAAAGGAGGACGTGCTGAATTGCACTACGCTCCTGAGAAGGGTAGGCAGAATCCGTAAGGAATCTAAACCTGCCCTTTCTCATTGTTTAATATTAAATGCCGCAGCACAGACGGCAATAAAAAAGTATCTGCCAATTATGAATTATGAATTATTGAAAATATATCTTTATAAAAAAAGGAGTCTTTTTTTTTTTGTAGAAAAAATATATAATTAGGTTGGTTACAATAAATATATTTATAACAACGGGGTTTAGTATGGTTGGACAAAGGCGTTCCAAGTGTATTTTGGATGCGCCTTTTTATTTTTTCTTAAAAAGAAGGGGGATAAGATATGATTGACGAAGTAAAAAAAGAAACCTTCACAGTTTCCGAAAACGTAAACGAACTGTTTGGCTCCAACGTTTTCAGTGAAGCGGTTATGAGGGAACTCCTGCCCAAGCAAATTTACAAGGCTCTAAAGAAAACTACTGACGAGGGTATGCCGCTGGATCCTAACGTGGCCGAAGTTATGGCTAACGCTATGAAGGACTGGGCTATCAAAAAAGGCGCAACCCATTACACTCACTGGTTTCAGCCAATGACTGCGCTCACTGCCGAAAAACATGATGCGTTTATTACTCCCATGCCCGACGGTCGTGTAATCCTTGGATTTTCAGGCAAAGAACTGATTAAGGGGGAACCTGACGCTTCCTCTTTCCCGTCCGGCGGTCTACGCGCTACCTTTGAGGCCAGGGGTTATACTGCCTGGGATACTACTTCTCCCGCCTTTTTTAAGGATAAAACCCTTTACATCCCTACTGTTTTTGTATCTTATACCGGGGAGGTCCTGGACAAGAAAACTCCCCTTTTGCGTTCTATGGAAGCTGTATCAAAACAAGCCTTGCGGGTGCTGCGGGCCTTTGGCAACATCACAGCCAAAAAGGTTATTGCCACAGTAGGTCCCGAACAGGAATATTTCCTTGTTGACAAAGAACTTTACGAGCAGCGCCGGGACCTGATTTTAACCGGCCGGACTCTTTTCGGCGCCGCCTCTCCCAAGGGCCAGGAATTAGAAGACCAGTACTTCGGAGTAATTAAAGAACGTGTTGGCGCCTTTATGCATGAATTGGACGTTGAACTTTGGAAGTTGGGCGTATCCGCAAAGACCAAGCATAACGAAGTTGCTCCCGCCCAGTACGAACTCGCCCCCGTTTTCAACGATGTAAATATCGGCGCCGATCACAACCATCTGGTGATGGAGACAATCAAGAAAGTAGCGCTTCACCATGGCCTGGTCGGCTTGCTTCACGAAAAGCCGTATGCCGGGATTAACGGTTCCGGAAAACATAATAACTGGTCGATGAGTACGGATGACGGTGAAAACCTTTTCGAACCCGGGGAAACTCCCCACGATAACGCCCAGTTTCTAGTATTTCTGGCCGCTGTACTCAGGGCTGTAGATATCTACGCGGACCTGCTGCGGGTTACCGCTTCCTGCCCCGGCAATGACCACAGGTTGGGCGCCAATGAGGCTCCTCCGGCTATTGTCTCTGTTTTCCTCGGCGATCAGCTAACTGAAATTATAGAAAAGATAGCTCAAGGCGGTGAGGTCAGCAGTAAAAAGGGATACCAGCTCACGCTCGGAGTCTCCTCACTTCCCGTTTTGCCAAAAGACAATACCGACAGGAACAGGACATCACCTTTTGCTTTTACCGGCAACAAATTTGAATTTCGTATGGTTGGTTCGTCACAATCCATCTCCGGGCCCAACTTTGTACTTAATACCGTTGTTGCGGAGACCTTGTGTGAAATTGCCGATAAGCTTGAAGGTAAGAGCGATGTCAATGCCGAAGCTCAAAAAATTGTGCAGCAAATTTTTAAGGATCACGGCCGGATTATCTTTAACGGCAATAATTACACCGATGAGTGGGTTAAGATTGCTGCAGAGCGCGGTCTCCCCAATATCTCTTCCACAGTAGAGGCTCTTCCAGCACTGACAAATGATCGAAACGTCATGTTATTTGAAAAGCACGGAGTTTTAAACAAGACAGAACTGGAAGCCCGCAGGGATATAGTACTGGAAAATTATATCAAAACTATTAATATCGAAGCTCTGACTGCCCTGGAAATGGCCAAGAGGCAGATTCTGCCCGCCGGTATTACATTCGCCACCAGTTTGGCCGATTCTATTAACTCCGTGAAAGCAACCGGTGTAGAGGCCCTTACCAGCGCCCAGGGAGAACTGCTCCAGGAAGTATCCGTTACTCTGGCGTCATTGAAGAAGAGTATTAACGCCCTTGAGAAGGCCCAAGCTGAAGCCGAAAAAATGCATGGCGACGTATACAAACAGGCTCAATTTTACAGGGATTCCGTATTTACAGCAGTCAGTACCCTACGGATTGACGCCGACAAACTTGAAACTATGGTTGACAAAAACCTCTGGCCTTTCCCCACATATGCAGATTTGTTGTTTAACCTGTAACCTTTGAGCTGATAACTTTACAAAACTGGCCGGAGAGCCGGCCACGAATAATATGAGCCTCCTGCTGAGAAAGTAGGAGGCTTACTTTTTTCAGATCTTTGCACATTCTTGTCATCAACTTAACCCAACTTTCCCCTCCCCAAGATCATAATTAGCCCAAAACACCCCTCTGGATAAATATGGGTTGGATGTAAGCCGCACCATTACTGCATTCATGTATTCATAAACAGTCCAAAAACATCAAAATCACCAATGTAGTACCCTA
>DOTD01000065.1 GCA_003513005.1 Desulfotomaculum sp. | reverse complement strand
TGTTTGTCTTTACGGTCCTTATCAAGAAAATTTAGAAGGCGGGGTTTTTTATGCAATTATCCAGAATGGAGGAACAGCAAATGCAAATTGAAAAACAGGCTTTAAACAAGATCGCGTATTCACCTAGTGATGTTATGCGAATAACAGGACTGGGAAGAAACACAGTCTACGAACTCTTAGCGGCACAGAAGCTTTATGCAAAACGCGTCGGTAGAAGGTGGTTAATCCCTAAAGGCGAACTCGAACGCTGGTTGAATGAGCAATAGGATTAGACCCCGTTTGCGGCTGCGGAGGAGTTTCTCCGGAGACAAAACGGGGGAATAAAACAAACACCCCGGCAGTTATCGGGGAAGCGAGGTGAATAAGATGATTTTTCCCGATGAACGCTCTAGTAGCGTGAAGGGTGAAAAGAGGGGGTATTATTATTGTCTCCACAGGTAAAAGCCCGGCGGCGGGCAAACCGTAAACTAGGGAAAAAAGAACTTGACCGAAAGAACGCTTACGACAAAACTGACTTGACACCGTATAACGCAATCAGGCATATAAGAGGTAAAGAAATAGTTTATAAGTAAAACCGCACAATAAAGCGGTTTTTTTGTTGTAACAAGGTAAAACCCTGGCGGCTGCCAGGGAGCGAGGTGACACGATTGTTTTACAATAGTATACCATGCAACGAGCACGACGACCAGGTACTTCAGGCGGCATACGAATATTTACAGCGAGACTGGAAGATTGTTCCCATACCGAAGGGAAGCAAAGCCCCTATAATACCAGGCTGGCAAAATATACGGCTGATAGAAGAAGAATTACCGGGATACTTCCCACAGGGCCAAAACGTCGGGGTATTGCAGGGGGAACCGTCCGGCGGCTTGACAGACTTTGACCTTGATAGCCTCGAAGCGGTAGACCTGGCTGAATGGTTCCTCCCTCCCACTGGTGCAAGGTTTGGCCGGCCCGGTAAACCGTTGTCACACTGGCTTTATGTAACTGATATAAAGACACGGAAATTTGAAACCAAGGCTGACGGCATGATTTTAGAGACAAGATCAACAGGCTGTCAGACTGTATTTCCGCCAAGTACACATCCGAGCGGTGAACTAATAAGCTGGCACGATGCAGGGGAGCCTGCACAGGTGGAAGCAGTGGAATTAAAGACATCAGCCTGCCGGCTGGCTGCAGCGGCGTTGCTGGCCCGACACTGGTCCGCTGAAGGTAGCAGACAAAACGTAGCCCTGGCCCTGTCGGGCGCACTACTGCGGGCCGGTTGGAGCGTAAACGATGCAAAATATTTCATTAAAGCAGTGGCCCATGCTGCCGGCGATGAGGAAGCGGATAAACGTGCTGACACTGTCGACAATACAGCCAGAAACCAAGACACAGGCAAGACAACAGGATGGCGCTCATTAGGTGAATTAATAGGCGCGGATGTAGTTTCAAAGGCCCGTGAGTGGCTGGGAATTTTAGATTTTGCTGACTACGAATGGCCGGACCCGGAGCCGATTCAAAACAAACTATTGCCGGTTGACCAGCTGCCCTCCGGGATTATTCCGGAGCCCTTTCGGCCCTGGTTAGAAGATGTCGCTTACCGGATGCAGTGTCCCGTCGATTTTGTGGCGGTGGGTGCAATAGTGGCTGCCGGCGCAATTATAGGCGCTGGGTGTGGTATTCGGCCCAAGCAAAAAGACGACTGGCCGGTTGTCCCCAATCTTTGGGGCGGCATTATTGCCAGACCATCAATGATGAAAACCCCGGCGCTCAAAGAAGTAATGAACCCGATTGACCGGCTGGAGATTGAAGCCAAAAAAGAGCACGAAGAGTTAATGGGGTTTCATAATGCTGATGTCGAGGAATTTAAAGCAAAAAAGAAGGCGTTAGTAAGCGAGATGGAGCAAGCAGCAAAAGGAAAGCATAAAAAGAGTGAAACACCTTCTAACATGGATGATGTGAAGGCACGTTATGCGGCGCTGGAAGAGCCGAAACCTCCTACCCGGCAGCGGTACCGAACCAATGATTCAACGATTGAGAAATTGGCTGAGCTGTTAAACGAGAACCCGCGCGGTTTACTTCTCTTCCGTGACGAACTTGTGGGGTTGCTGGTTTCTTGGGACCGTGAAGACCGACAAACGGATCGGGCGTTTTATCTTGAAGCCTGGAACGGGCAGGGAGCGTTTACCACAGACCGTATTGGCCGGGGTACGATTGATACTCAGAACCTATGTATATCAATTTTAGGGGGTATTCAACCTTCAAAACTAACCGGGTATCTATACCAGGCAAACGATGACCTCAAGAACGACGGGCTACTGCAGCGGTTTCAATTACTAGTATACCCAGACGAGCCGGCGAACTGGAGCCTGATCGATGAATATCCGGACATTGAGGCAAAGAACAGGGCTTATGAAATATTCAAGCGGTTATCTGAAATAAACTTTCTGGAGTACGGGGCAGAAATCTCAATAGGTGAAAAAATTTCTTATTACCACTTTTCACCCGAAGCGCAGGAGATATTTAATGATTGGTTGACTGAACTGCAGACAAAACTGCAGACTGAGGAAAGCCCGCTTATAGTGGAGCATTTAAGCAAGTATAGAAGCCTGATGCCATCCCTGGCGCTAATCTTCCATTTGATCAATATTGCTGATGGACAAGCAGGCGGCCCTGTGTCCTCCCTGGCGGGGGGGCAGGCAGCGGCATGGTGTGACATTTAGAAGGCCATGCCCGGCGTATATATGGGCTGGTTGCCGATGTTTCAACCAGGGCGGCGGCAGAACTGGCTCAGAAGATCAAAAAGGGCACACTGCAGGGGAGTTTTACACTAAGAGACGTCTATAAAAATCACTGGCAGCTTTTAGATAAAAAAGAACTGGTACAAGAAGCTTGCATTGAGCTTATAGAAGCGGGCTGGCTGCGGGAAGAAGTTATGAAGGATGGAAAAACCAGAAGTGTATATCATATTAATCCAAAATATTTCCTGTGAATGCCTAGTATAGGAGGTGCCAAAGGTGTCAATGTACCATAAACTACCAGACTGATACCTTTGACACTTCCTTACCTGCGCGTTTGAGGAAAAAATTTTATTTGAGATGTTTTTCATGGGCAGATGGCTGGACGCATTTAAAGAAAAAAATATTCCTGAAACTAACCAACTGATCGACATTGGCGGCGCTGTCAGACCAATGAAAAAACAAGAACCCATCCAGCCGGCGGGAGAAATGCAGGTAATGGGCAATATAGTCCGGCTGTACCGGATGCGGCCCGCTTGCCAGGTTACCGGCTATTGCCTGGGCTTGACGCAGGAAACTGACTGCAGCCTTTACTGTGTAAGGCCAGGCTGGTGCAGGGAGCGGATATAACCCGCTTTAGCGGGATAACATAGCGGCCCGCCTCTATCACCACCCCGGAGGTGGGCATAACTTAAAACGAGGTGAACAGAGTTGGAAGGACAAGCTTATATAGTAATACCGAGAACCCCGAAGGCAGTTGCGGCATTACTTTATAGAGGAAATAATTGTTATGAAATATCAGATTGTAGTACGTTGATAATTTTGGCGTCTTTATTGCTTATTCAATGTGTATCTCTTCAAGCGTCCATTTTTTATCGTCAGTATATTTTACAATGCAATCATAATTCGATTTTATCATTGCTCCGAAACTGTTTTGCGAATCAACATAGGCAAATATTTGATAACGGGTATCTCCTATATAGTTGACCTTCACTGAACTATCAGAGAACAAAGGAAATCTCGCACTACTAGGTGATTTTAACCTATCGGAAATAAAGTCCTGTGAAACAACATAAGCGGTCAAGCTGTCATGTTCTGGTGCAGGTGGTTTAGTGAATTGTGTACCAATCATGCCTATGCCTAAGAAAATAAAACATGCAATAATCCATGGAAAACTATTTTTTTTCGGAAATATTGAATTAATGCACCAATAAATGCTACTGGAGCGATAAAAAAAAATAAAATTAAAGTTCCACTGTCCAAAATTATTACCTCGCTTTTAAAAAAAATTTTATCTTATTTCATTAATCGTTTCAAGAAAATTATGGACGGTGACACAAATGGCAGAAAAACGTCTTTTTGTCATTCTTGGCGCGCGCATTACAGATTTTGAATCCAAAATGAGGCAGGGTAGTAAGTCTTTAAAGGATATGGAAAAGGCATTCAAGCGGGCATGGGCAGCAAGGAAGCGAAGCAAGGAGCAAAGCAGAACCTGAACTTTCTGAACCACATAAAAAAGGGGACGAAAAAAATAACAGGACCGCCCTCCTGTCTCCGGGATCCCTTGGCTGACCACAGGACCGGTAAGCATACCTGGAATGAGCACAAACCGAAAAAACCGAAACCGGCAGAGCTTTTTAGAAACATATCAAAACGGGCTGAATATTGAAAAGTTTACCCTTATTTCAACAAAAAAAGCGGCAGTAAATGGCACATATACGGAGTATTGAAAGCAGGGTAAAATGTCAATTAAGTCAGTAATAGCAAGGCTTACAAGGCAGGAAGTTGTTATTATGACTGCCAGAATTGAAGAATCAATTTAACTCCATGAAACTTTTATTTTCTAAGTGACACCCCCCGGAGGGTGAAAAATAACGAAGGAAGACGGGTACCGGAGCATGGGCCTTCAAGATTGCACGAACCCTACGCGCGTAAAGGGTGTAGCTACACAGACCAGGGGGTAAGCACATCCTGAAAATACGTTCGTTTCAGGACCGCTGGCAGAGCAAAACGCAAATTTTCGGGAAAATGAGTAAAGAGGGTTATCGGTGGAAAAGAAAAACGAAAAACCGCTGAGGAACTCGAAAAGATGTGTGATACAGCCGATTTGATGGCAGCTTATGAGGCTATAGACACGAATGTTTTACTGACAGAGTTTGAAGAAAAACGGCAGATTTACTGGCTGAAATTGATGATGAGGCATAGGGGACAGGTCAAATCCCAAATGTCGTTCATGCCGGGACCGGTTGGGCAGTATGGAAACATTCTGTATGAATCTGGGGGTTTATGAAAAATACTTATTTTTACTTATCAGAAAACCAGAAAAAACACTTGGGGCGCTTCACTTCAGGACATTTTTGGGTGTTTAGTCCATAAAAAAGGGGGTTTCAATAATATTTACACCCCTTTAGTGGGAATTGCTTAAACAGCTTACCAAACATCCTGCCAGCAGTTTTTCCGGTTGGGTCCTTCCGGACGGGTACCCAGATTGCGGTCCTAGCGAGCCCGCCGGCCGGCTTAATTTGGATTAGTAATATATGGTAACTGGGTAACAGGATATGTGTGAACTTTAATCCATAAAAAGGGTGTCGATACTACCTACACCCTTGGCGTTCCGAGGCGTATAAATACTGCTGACACCCTTTTAATCATGGGGGGACAGGTTATTCCGTCACCGTTTTGCCGAAAAATATTTTCACAGTCGCTTGGCAGGTGATTTCTGGTAAGGTTTTCGGCTAAAGTCAGGGATTTCTAACTGCCTATATACTGAGCAGTCATTAAAAGGTCAAGGATGTTGACCATTTCGTCCTTATTGACATCTGCTTTTTGCGCTACGGTCCAAATCGGATCCGTTGGTTTACTGCCGATATATTGTGCCATATTAAGCAAGTCAAGGATATTTACACTGCCGTCAGTATTCATATCGCCGAATTTATCTTCGCTTGTTGTAAAACTATACAATATTTCTTCATTGCCTATACAGTTTAAATCACTTATTGCAGCATCGTCAATATCGAGGATGTATTTGGTAAAAATATCAAGATTGTTAGATGGGTTTATAAAAAGAGTACTGCCATTAATACTTAAATCTATATTAATATTATCATAAGTATCAAAATTATATATTTCTACTTTAGAATTTCCAATCATTATAGGTTTGTCAAAAGATAGAGTTAGTGTAGTATTTATCGGAATATTAATTGACCACTCGGGAACATTCGTAGATACAAGATAGGGGGCTTCACCACTGCATAATTCACAACCACATGTAGTAAAACTATAAAACAATTCTTCGTTTCCAACGCAGTTGAGATCGCTTATTGCCTCATCCTCTATAACAAGCATATATTTAGTATATGGTTGAAGGTTATCTGTAGGATTTATATATAAAGTATTATTGGTAATGGTGGTACTAATCTGAACATCTTCAAAAGTATCCCAATCATATATTTGGATTTTATCATTGCCTTTTATTATCGTTTTGTTAAAAGTGAAAGAAAATGTTGTGTCTATTGGTACGTTTATTGACCATTCAGGCACATTCATAGAAAGTAATTCTGGCGGTGAACCAATACAATCTGGGCAACCGCAAGTGCAAAAACTATAATATATACTTTCATTGCCAAAACCATCTAAGCTACTAATAGCAGCGTCATCTAGATCTAACATATATTTTGAATAGCTACTAAAGTTATTTACCGGATCAATGAATAATGTATTTCCATCAATATGTGTGTCTATTTGTATGTCATCGAATGTATCCCAATCATATATTTGGATTTTTTTATTACCAAACTTAATTGGTTTATCAAAAGTCAGGGATATGGTGATATTGGTAGGAATATTTATAGACCATTTCGGTACGTTTGTAGAAACCAAAACTGGTGCGGAGCCATCCGCATTATTTATGACGATACCCTCATGAGCCGCATTTCTGATAAAGGGGATCTTTCTTAAATAATAACTTTTTAAGTTTTCAATATCTTTCTTAGCCTGTTCATTATTGGTTTTTTTAGATTCTAGCGAGTTAATAATGACGGCAATTTTTAATTGGTCATTATCATTATATGTTGCTGCTTGTAAAGAACTGACCAGGGTTAAAAATAGCATAAGCACAAGCAAAAGCATAATCAGTATTTTACGCACAAAACATCCCCTCTTTTCTTCATGGGGTTGCATCCTTTGTACTTCATTCTTCGACATATTAAGTGATAATCCTTGACAAATATTTCGACAATATCCGACAGGCATGTAATACCCCCACGTGACCGGAGTTTAATTCCGCTCATTAGGGGAAATCAAAGGTGACACAGCCTTATTTATGCTGATGGTTAGTCCATAAAAAAAGAGAGTGAAATTATTCCCCCTATTTATCGGGGATATACTCGAACAGATCCCCAGGTTGGCAATTAAAATACTGGCATAGCTTTTCTATAATTTGAAGTGATATTTTTTCCCCACGTCCCATTTTTGCAATAGTTGACGGGGATAAACCTAAGGCTTTTCTTAACTGTTCCTTTGTCATTCCTTTATCAATTAGCTTCTTCCATAAGGGATTATATGAAAACGACACTTGATCACCCTCTTGCTATTTCTATATATTATAAAACTATTTCTATAATAATGTAAAGATATTATTCATAAAACTATTGACAGTATACTACACAGTATTATAGAATATCTATAATAACATATAGATAAGGAGGTTTTATCGATGAAAAAGAAAGCTATTAATCGCAAAGTTTATGTCAAAGCAATGGCAGAGTTAATCCATGAGTATTGGAACGGTTACAGTAACAGTGATTTTCACTACCTCATTGAAGACCTGTACCGCACACCGAAGGGTAACTTCTTCCTCCTGGGGCGCGGCGGGGCAATGAGCAAATTACCTGTTTG
>DOTD01000064.1:8480-14204 GCA_003513005.1 Desulfotomaculum sp. | reverse complement strand
CTGCTTTGCTTGTTGGAGGAACAATAGGTAAGCTTGTGGAGGATGCATTATTCAATCCGCTTACTGTAGCAGCGGCATTGGTTATCGGAGGAATCGTACTGATTATCGTGGAGAAAGGCGCCCGATTCAGTACGATCAATTCAATTTCCGCACTTAACTATAAGACGGCCTTTTTTATTGGTTTAATACAGTGTCTGGCAATGATTCCAGGTACTTCACGGTCGGCAGCCACGATTATCGGCGCCATGCTTCTGGGGGCATCGAGGAGCGTTGCCGCTGAATTTTCATTCTTTCTGGCCATCCCCACCATGGTTGCCGCATCAGCCTATTCTTTTCTGAAAGCCGACGCAAGTTTGAGTGCAGCTGAATGGCAAATTCTAAGCATCGGATTTGTGGTTTCGTTCCTGGTAGCCTGGTTAGTAATTGCGGCATTTATGAATTACATAAAAAAGAAGGATTTCAAACCCTTTGGATACTACCGTATCATTGTCGGTCTCGCGGTGTTCTATATAGCATTTATGAAATAGTGATACTTCTGGAAAAACAAAGAAACAAAATGCCCTCTCTTATTTTTCCTCCTCATAACATGCTTTGAACTGCCGGAGCTTCTCAAGAATTTCTGGATAACTAACCAAAAAGCCGTTTAATATCTTGATATTTTTAATGGTATTAATGCTGAGATAGTGCTCAATGAGCTCAGTCTCAAGCAATACCGTATCCAAAACCCCGATATTACTTAAAAATACTTCCAATGTTTCATGCCGGTCCAGCAGAAATGCTCCCATCATTTCGCCTTTGGGTGTCAGCTGTATAATTCCGTATTTTTTATAATTAAGGTAACCCATTGATGACAACTTACGTACTGTCTTGGAAGCCGAAGGCGCTTTTACATTCAGCTGTTCGGCCAGATGGTTAATCCTGACGTACCCTTCTTCCTGACAATTTCTATAAATCATTTCCAGGTAGTCTTCCATACTCGGAGTGAGATGGTCTTCATTCTTTTTTATCATTTCATAGCCGCGGAATGTGTGGAATTCTTTGTTATTCATCTCTCCCACTCCTTTTCACAAGAACTTCCTAATGAAGTTGAAGCAATAATTGAAAGTATCCAGGATGAATGTATGTAACCAATTTATTCTTCTTTTCATAGAATAAGGCGTGGGAAAAAAGTTTTCCCTAATCTAACTTATGATCGCCGGGGTTAAAGCATGAATATTTCAGGGGGTTTGGATTCGGATATGGAAAGATTGATTCCGTTACATCGTCTAATACCTGGTACTTGCGGAAAAGTCAGTCAATTGACCGCAAATGGCAATACGAGAAGGAGAATGCTTGATTTAGGATTGATTTGCGGTACACGGGTTGAAGCTTTGCAAAAGAGTCCTTCGGGCGACACGGTGGCTTATAAAATTCGCGGAGCTGTTATCGCCCTTCGTTCTGAAGAGGCGTCCCAAATAATCGTGGAATTGCTTTAGAGCTAAAAAAGAGGAGGACTATAAATGTGAGCCTTAAACAATTTTCCAGCGGGCGAATAACAAGAGAAACGTACAAGATCGATCTGCATGACGGGGATTTAATGATTGCCTTAGCCGGCAATCCCAACACTGGTAAAAGTACAGTTTTTAACAGTTTGACCGGTCTTAAACAGCATACCGGCAACTGGCCCGGAAAAACAGTCACAAACGCACAGGGAAGGTATATCCATCAGGATCAAAGATTCGTTCTCATTGATTTGCCCGGAACGTACTCCCTGTTTGCAAATTCGGTTGATGAGGAAATTGCCCGCGATTTTATTTGTTCGGGAGAACCCAGGGCAACCGTAGTTGTTACCGATGCAACTTGTCTGGAAAGAAACCTGAATCTGGTGTTACAGGTAATGGAGATTACTGATCATGTAGTACTTTGTGTAAATCTGCTGGATGAAGCAAAACGGAAGAAGATTCGGATTGATTTGCCTGCGCTTTCTAAAATACTTGGAATACCGGTAATCGGAACAAGCGCGCGGGACGGGGCGGGTTTGGATGCATTAAAGGATGCAGTTTGTCAGGTGGCGATGGGTAAAACAAAAACTGTTCCTTTGCGGATCCGTTATGGTTCTGCAGTGGGAGAATGTCTTAACCTGCTTGAACCTATAGTTCAAGGCATTGTTGATAAAAATGTAAACAGAAGGTGGGTTGCGCTTCGGCTGCTTGACGGAGACCGGGACGCTGAGGCTTCGCTGGCGCAGTTTCCCTTTTTCAGGATTCGTAAAAGCGAACAACTATCCGATGCTTTGGCGTTAGCTGATCAAATGCTTCTGGAAGATCATCTGGATCGGGGCAGCCTGCGTGACCATATAGTTACCTGCATTGTTGCCCAGGCTGAGGAAATTACTCAAAGAGTATTGCGGTGTGAGAAGCAAAACTACAACGACTTGGACCGCAGGATAGACAGCGTTCTTACCTCCAGGATTTGGGGGATCCCGGTAATGATGGCGCTGTTAGGGCTGGTCTTCTGGATTACCATCAAGGGGGCCAATTATCCTTCACAGGTCCTGGGGAATGGCCTCTTCTGGGGACAGGAACGCCTGACCCAGCTATTTTTATCTGCGGGCTGGCCTGGTTGGCTGCACGGGCTATTTGTCTTAGGAATGTATCGGACTCTGGCCTGGGTAATATCGGTTATGCTGCCTCCAATGGCTATATTTTTCCCTTTGTTTACCTTACTGGAAGATTTGGGCTACCTTCCGCGCATAGCCTTCAATCTGGATAATTATTTCAAGAAGGCGTGCGCCCATGGCAAACAGGCATTGACTATGTGTATGGGATTTGGATGCAACGCGGCAGGTATAATATCCTGCAGAATCATTGATTCTCCCAGGGAGCGGCTCATTTCTATTATTACCAACAATTATGTGCCCTGCAACGGGCGTTTCCCAACCCTGATCGCCCTGGCCACTGTTTTTATTGCCGGGGAATTGGGAAGCCATCAGTCTGTCATAGCTTCTCTAATCATCCTGGCAGCCATAGTAACAGGTGTCATGATTACTCTTATCGTATCAAAACTCTTGTCAAAAACGATACTGAAAGGGATTCCTTCATCTTTTGCCCTGGAGCTTCCCCCTTACCGCAAACCGCAGATCGGAAGAATTATTGTTCGTTCTCTTTATGACCGTACCTTGTTCGTTCTTGCCAGAGCAATCATCGTGGCGGCTCCGGCGGGCATGATTACCTGGGCATTTGCCAATATATATATAGGAGATCTCAGCATTTTACAGCACGGAGCAAACCTGCTGGGTCCGTTTGGCCGTATGTTGGGCTTGGATGGCTTTATATTGATGGCATTCATCCTTGGCTTACCGGCCAATGAGATTGTCATTCCTATTTTAGTAATGAGTTACATGTCCGCCGGCCAGATGATTGAGTTGGACAATCTGCAGGCCTTGCGGGAACTCTTTCTCGTCAATGGATGGACCTGGCTGACGGCGGTATGTACAATGCTGTTCTGCTTGAACCATTATCCCTGTGGAATAACGCTGTTGACTATTAAGAAGGAAACTCAGAGCATAAAATGGACCCTCATAACATTTGCCATTACGACTGCTACAGGAATTATTCTGTGTTTTGTCGTTGCTCAGAGCGCTCGGCTGCTGGGGCTGGTCTGAGAATAGAAACCCAGTGTATATCGTAAATGCAGAACCAGATGTATACATTTATGTTGAAGATATTAATCCAGCCGGAAGCAAAACTATTCTATTTATACACGGATGGCCCGGAAATCATAATCTCTTCGAATACCAGTACAACAACATATCAAGATCGCCCCAATATGCTCAGGAACTTCGGCAACATGATTTTTCATAGTTATGTCACGCCTGCTCTTTCCGATTGGATCTTTGATTTAGGCCTCCAAGCTGCAAGTTGGGCTACCGTGGCGATTGCATATGCATGGCTGAATGAAGAAGAACTATTTAAAGATATGGCGGCAATTCATGTACCCACCCTGATTCTTCACGGCCTTAACGATAAAGTATGTCTTTACCCGCTGGCAATAGCTCAACAAAGAGGGATTGCAAACGCAAAACTTGTGCCGTTTGAATCATGCGGTCATTTCTTGTTTTATGATCAGCTTGAAAGGTTCAATAAAGAGCTGGTTCAATTCATCGAAGAATAAATAACAAATTACGAGTTTTATGTATCCATTCGCCTTTCTAAACAAGCTTTTCCCGGCGCATTACGGACATCATACTCAAAGCGGACTAACTTTACTTATAAAAAAAATAGCGTCGGTTTGGCAGGTTATGATTGTACCTCATTGTAGCGTAGAGATTACTCAAAATGTTATAATGCATATAGAAATTTGGGGTAGATAGCGATGATTTACCTTGGCGTATGTTGTCTAAATCGTCCGTTTGACGACCAAACCCAAGAAAGGATCCGGCTTGAATCGGAAGCTATTTTGTTAATTCTTTCTGGTTGCGAAAAAAACGAGCCAATCGTCTCGTGAGCATAGGACTTAAGCCATTCGCCTAGCGTCTTGATTGTACTTAAAAGTGTGCCTGCAGTACTATTCTCTGGTAGAAACACTGCCGGTCCAAATTGCGGAAAGCATCAAATTGTGTAGACAATATTTCATCGTAAAAAGGAGAAGGGCATGATAAGTAAAGTAAGAAGAAATGATCCTTGTCCCTGTGGCAGCGGCAAAAAATATAAAAAGTGTTGTCTTGGTAAACCATTGCCGGAAGCAGCGCAAAATAGCTTCGAGCGGTATTTGGACAACCTTTGGTCATACGAAAAAGTAAATGAAATGGGTACAGAGGAAATCGTTGATAAATTGCAGGACATTGGTATTTCTTTTGAAAAAGAAACGTTTTTAGAAGATGTAGAAAAGTTTTATTCCGCACGACCACGACAATTATCGGAGAGCTGGGTTACAACCAACGTTATGAATAATGAAATTGGCGGGGGTGTTTTAAATGGCTGAAACCTTGAGCCCGTCTTTGGAGGATTATTTAGAGACTATTCTCAAGCTTTGCGAGGAAAATGGCACAGCCAAAATCAGTGATATTGCTAAAAGGCTTAAAATAGCCAAACCCAGCGTCACTCAGGCCGTGGCCTCACTGCGCCGTGATGGTTTGGTAAATCAGGCCCCTTATGGAACAATATCCCTTACCGAAAAAGGACGATTCCAGGCACAAGACGTTTGGCATAGGCACCAGATTATCAGCAGCTTTCTTCTGGAAATTCTCAAAGTTTCACCTGCAGTGGCGGAAAAAGACGCTTGTTTGATAGAGCATGTCATCAGCCCGGAAACAATTTTTCGTATGGCCGATTGGCTTGGAGAAGAACATCCATCCCCACTTGGGTCAGTTTTAAGATTATCACTTGATGCCCTGCTTCCCGGGCAAAAAGCCCGAATAATCAAGATTCAAGGAAAAAACACCTCCATTAAGCGCCGGATTTTGGAAATGGGACTTGTTCCAGGCGCTGAACTTGAAGTGGAAAGAATAGCCCCACTGGGTGATCCTATGGAGCTTAGAATGCAGGATTACCACCTTAGTTTACGCCGTGAAGAAGCCGCCCTCATACTCGTGCATCCTATTCAGGACTAAATTAAACACGCTTTTATGTTATGCACATAACGATATTGACATAAATTAAGAACATTGATATGATAAAAAAAAAGAATTATTATAATAAATGACAGGTGTTTATTTTTTTGATATATAAGTTAGGCATGCCTAAC
>DOTD01000064.1:0-8407 GCA_003513005.1 Desulfotomaculum sp. | reverse complement strand
GTTAGGCATGCCTAACTTATATAAAGGAGGTGAATTCGATGGAAACCTTCATATTGCTAGCGGCAGGTATTTTCGCCCTGATCATTTTATATTTTAGAATCAAGCGCCTTGTTGACACAGTAAAATGCGATCTTGTAAAAAGCTCGTGCAACTGCGGCAGTTGCTCCAACTCGTGCGCTACCCGTGAAATACAGAAAACAGCTGATAATTCATCACAAAAATAGTCGCTCCTGGCTAAGCAAGGCCAGTTTATTACGTATGTAGTCGACTCTTCCTGGAGAGGAAGACCGCAGAGAAAATATATAAAAAATTATGGAGGTGGACGATATGAACCGCACTTTAAAAGACCTGGTTCCCGGAGACACTGCCCGTATTAAAGCTGTTAACGGCAACAGCAGCATCCGCCGCCGCATAGTGGAAATGGGGCTGTTACCAGGAGTGGAACTCATGATGGAGCGTTACGCTCCCCTGGGCGACCCGATAGAAGTAAAAAGCCAGGGATTTCATCTGTCTTTGCGTAAAGAAGAAGCGGATACCATTATCCTGGAATAATAACTGGAGGCGAATAGAGATGAACGGTAAAAATATTGTGATTGCCCTGGCCGGCAATCCCAACTCCGGAAAAACTACAATATTCAATGCTCTGACAGGCGGCCGGCAGCACGTGGGCAATTATCCCGGAGTAACAGTGGAAAGAAAAGAAGGCCGAGTTAAATATAAGGGTCATGAAATTACAGTAATCGACCTTCCCGGGACCTACGGTTTATCAGCCTACTCTCCGGATGAAGTTGTGGCGCGTCAGGTTATTATTGGAGGAAAACCCGATATCCTGGTTAATATTGCTGACGCTTCAAACTTGGAGCGCAACCTCTATCTGACCATGCAGTTAAAAGAACTCGGGATTCCAGTCATAGTGGTGTTAAATATGGCTGATGTGGCCGAAAATAACAAAGTCAAGATCAATTACAAACTGCTTTCCCAACTCCTGGGCCTTCCGGTCATACGCGCCGTAGGCAGCAAAAACGAAGGTATAAAAGAGATTCTGGAGGCTGTTATAAATAACGATTCCAAACAGTCGAGTCCACGGGAACGACAGGTCCGCTATCGCCCGGAAATTGAAAAGGAATTAAGCCGCTTGCAGGAGATATTACAAACTCTAAAACCGCCGGGATCGGAAGCTGCAGCAGGAATAGACGCGGGTGTTTCATTTCCTTCCTTGCCCCATCGGTGGCTGCTAACAAAGCTACTGGAAAATGATAAGGAAGCAAGTAAGCAAATCGCTGTTTATGAGGAAAGCCAAAGTCTAAGGAGTGAAGTTGAGCAAAGCCGTACCCGCCTTAACAACCTTCTGGGCGAGGATCCGGAAATGGCTTTGGTGGAAGACCGCTATGCTCTCGTTCGCGGTATTTGCCGTGAGGCCTGCCAAAGAAGTACTTTAGATAAGCCAACCATAACAGAAAAAATTGATAATGTCCTGTTAAATCGTGTTCTGGGCATTCCCATATTTTTAGGCTTGATGTGGCTGCTTTTTCAATTAACCTTCACGCTAGGTTCTCCCCCCATGGACTGGATTGACTCCGGAGTATCCTTCCTGGGAGAGTGGCTAAACTCGAATCTGGCTGATGGTATGCTGCGCTCCCTGCTGGTAGACGGCATCATCGGTGGCGTAGGTGGAATCATTGTCTTTTTACCCAATATTGTGCTGCTCTTCCTGGGCATCGCCTTTCTTGAAGGAACGGGTTACATGGCCCGGGCTGCCTTTGTGATGGATCAGGTTATGCACAAGGCCGGCCTGCATGGAAAATCCTTTGTTCCTATGCTGATAGGTTTCGGTTGCGGGGTTCCGGCTCTGATGGCCAGCCGCACCTTGGAAAATCCTCGCGATCGTCTGGTTACCATGCTAGTCACCCCGCTGATGAGCTGCGGGGCACGGCTACCGGTTTACAGCCTTTTGATCGCCGCTTTTTTCCCGAATCAAATGGGAGGAAACATTTTATTCTCTATTTATCTGCTTGGTATTTTCATGGCCATTTTCATGGCCCGGGTATTTCGGACCTGGGTGTTGCCTGGCGAGACTGAACCTTTTGTCATGGAACTGCCTACCTATCAATTACCAACCATAAAATATATTCTCATCCACATGTGGGAACGGGCCTGGCTCTATCTGAAAAAGGCAGGGACCATACTTCTGGCCATTTCTATTTTAATGTGGGGCCTTTTTACCTTCCCTACCGTAGTCAGCCGGGGAGCGGAAGGAGAAAATACCGCTTCCCAGTTGGAAAACAGCTATGCTGGACGGCTTGGCAAGGTTATAGAACCGGTGTTCAGCCCGTTGGGCTTTGACTGGAAAACCAGTGTAGCCCTGGTTGCTGGTTTTGGAGCCAAGGAAGTGGTGGTCAGCACATTAGGAACCCTTTACAGTATAGAAGACGAGGATGCTCTGGCGGAAGAAGAAGAGGAATCTGTGAGCGGATTCGCCGAAAGAGCCCGGGAACAATCCGGTTATACTCCGCTGGTAGCCTATGTGCTGATGGTATTTACCCTGCTCTATGTTCCTTGCATGGCCCTAATCGCTGTCATGAAGAGAGAGACTAATGGATGGAAATGGCCTTTGTTTACCATAGGATATACTGTGGTCCTGGCCTGGGTGGTTTCGTTTCTTGTCTACCGGGGAGGATTGTTGTTCGGAATTGGGATATGAACGGCACATATCAATTGAATCTTGAGAGTGAATGAAGCGGGCAAGGCCGGTTACTCCGGCGAAGGGAGGTTAATGTTATGAATGGCTTAAATATCACAAACTCAGTTGAACAAATGCAATGCGGCTTGATGAAAGAAAAATGCGTCAACCTGACTGCTAGGCTATTGAAAAAATAATTGTAATAATTTTGAATTACCTATTGACAGCGCATAAAAAAGCAATTACAATTACTACAATTAAATAAGAGGTACGAAGTAGTGCCAAAGGGCAGTGGTGCTTTTTAAGAAAGCTATATTATTTCTTAAAGAGCTTTTTTATTTGGAACGCAAAGGCGTACGAATTGAGCTGTGTCGCTCTCTAAGCAGGACTAAGAAAATCCTGCCGTGAGAGCGTTTTTTGTTTCATAAGTTTAATGCAGGCGAGGCATACTATAAACTTTTTAATGTTTAGGTAGACATTCGTGCCGCGTAAAGTGCGCCGGTTGCAAGGATGAAAATTCATCAAAAAAGGTAGGTCAATGCTTTAGTGCGATTTTAAGCGTGCGAACATGAGCACGTAGGCAGTTGATCTTTCTAAGGTAAGTTAAGGCTGACTGAATTTGTCTTAAGCATAGGGATGAAGCCTGTTTACGTGCTGACCGGCACACCGGAGGGATCGATCGGCGGCCTGCAGGGAATGTTCGGGAAAGAAATAACAAACATGCTGGAGGAGGCCGGTGTTGAGGGAAGAGTGGAAGCAGCCGGTGATCTTTTCGAATTTCACCAGTGGATCAAGAACGGACCTGTTGATTTATTAATGGCAATACATACGGAAAATATATCGCCAAAGCGGAAGATATACCCTTTGTCCGTTTCGGGTTTCCCATTTTGGACAGAAGCATGCACCCTTACCTTCCGGTAGTCGGCTATAAGGGCGCCATGCGGCTGCCTGAATTGATCAGCAATGCTCTTCTGGACAGAGTGGACCGTGACACCGAAGATGTGGATTTTGAATTGGTTATGTAAGTTATACGAAATATATAAGGATGTGTTTGCTATGAAAGCGACTCAACCGTCAGACGTTGCTATTGCAGAAAGAAAAAACTTCATCTGCACGAAAGGAAAGCACAAGCAGCAATTGAAATGCGATGCCGACAGCATTGCCGGCAGTATCAGCCAGAGGGCCTGTGTTTATTGCGGGGCAAGGGTTGTTTTAAATCCAATCACGGACGCCGTACACTTGGTGCACGGACCTATCGGCTGCGCCAGTTATACCTGGGATATCCGGGGCAGCCTGAGCAGCGGTTCCGATTTATACCGGTTCAGCTTTTCTACCGATTTGAAAGAACAGGACATAATTTTCGGCGGTGAGAAAAAGCTTGCCGGGGCAATCGACGAATTGGTTCAAAAATATAACCCCGAACTGGTGCTGGTCTATTCAACCTGTATTATCGGTGTCATCGGCGACGACCTGGAAGCAGTTTGTAAAACTGCCGCCCAAAAACACAAGATTAAGGTGATTCCTGTACAATCCAGCGGTTTCATAGGTAATAAAGCAGCGGGATACCGGGCCGCCTGCGATGTGCTCATGCGCCTGATCGAACCTGAAAGCAGTAAAGGAATTCAAAAAAGCAAAAGCATTAATTATCTGGGTGACTATAACCTTGCCGGCGAGGTTTGGATTATCAAGAACTATTTAAAGCAAATCGGTATTGATGTCAACGTGACTTTTACCGGGGATTCCAGATACGCAACATTAAAAACTGCGGCCGGAGCTTCTTTCAATATAGTACAGTGCGCCGGCTCAATGACATATTTGGCCGAGAAAATGGAGGAACTGTACGGCATTCCCTATCTGAACGTGTCTTTCCTGGGCATAGAAGATACGTCGGAATCTCTGAGAAAAATCGCCAGAGCTTTTCATGATGTAGAGATGATGCGCAAAACCGAAAATCTTATTAAAAACGAAGTAGCCGGGATTGCGCCAGAAATCCGGCGCTACCGGGAGAAATTGAAGGGCAAGAAGGCAGCTATCTATGTAGGTGGAGGATTCAAGGCAGTTTCACTGATTAAACAGTTTAAAGAGATAGGGATAGAGGTGGTCATGATCGGCACTCAAACAGGCCGGCGGGAAGATTATGAAAAAATCAACGACCTGGTGGATGACGGGACAGTCATACTTGACGACGCAAACCCTTCGGAACTGGAAGAGTTTATGATGGAAAAAGGGGCCCATCTCCTGGTGGGAGGAGTAAAGGAAAGGCCGCTGGCCTACAAGCTGGGTGTCGCTTTTGTTGACCATAATCATGATCGGAAACATCCCTTGAGTGGATTTACCGGGGCGGTTAATTTCGCCAGGGAAGTTTACTCCACGGTTTGCTCTCCGGTCTGGGATTATTTAGATAGTCCGGGAGGCGTTTATTATGGAAAAAGAAACTACCTATTGCAAAAATGTTAATGAAGACCCCTGCAATATGTGCATGCCCATGGGAGGCATCCTGCCCTTCAAGGGTATAGAGCAGTCCATGGTCATTATTCACGGTTCCCAGGGCTGCAGCACTTATATGCGCAGGCACATCGCGGAACATTTCAACGAGCCAATCGACGTAGCCTCTTCCTCGCTCAATGAAAAAGGAACGGTTTACGGCGGGGAAGGCAGTTTAAAAAGAGGTCTTGATAATTTAATCAAGGTGTATAAACCCGGATTTGTCGGCGTCCTTACCACCTGTCTGGCGGACACAATCGGTGAGGATGTAGAACGGATTACTTCAGAGTATCTCAAAGAAAAAAGGCTGGAGAATTTACCTGTTGTTACTGTATCCACACCCGGCTACGGAGGAACTCATACTGAAGGCTATTTTCTGGCCGTAAAAAATATCATAACCAAACTGGTGCGAAGGACGGAAAAACATTCGAAAATTAATGTCCTTGTCCCCAATCTAAGCCCGGCCGACATCAGGGAGATCAAGAGGATTCTGCAATTGATGAAGGCTGATTATGTCCTGCTCCCTGACTATTCCGACACGCTGGACCGCCCTTTCGAAAGGCCTTACAAAAAGATACCCGAAGGGGGAACAAAGCCGGCCGATATAACCCGGATGTCCGGGGCCGCGGCTACAATCCAGATGGGCGTGACGGTGGATGACAGTATCTCGCCGGGCAGATATCTGGAAACTGAGTTTGGTGTCCCCCTTCATAACGTACCTATACCCATGGGCATAGAGAACACGGATCTATTTATCAACCTATTGGAGCAATTGACTCATAATCCTGTTCCTAAAAGCCTGGAACATGAAAGGGGAAGACTTCTGGATTGCATGATTGATTCTCATAAATATAATTTCCAGGGAAGGGGTGTCGTTTTCGGCGAGCCGGAGAATGTATACGCCATTGTTAAAACCTGTATGGAAAACGGTGTCTCCCTGGTAGTAGCGGCTACAGGCAGCAAAAGCAGCAAACTGACCGGACTGTTAAAAACCCTGCTTAGCCAGCACCAGGAAGAAGCCTGTATTTTAAATGAAGCTGATTTTTCGCAAATCAGGGAGAAAAGCAGAGAAATGGCAGCTAATATTGCCATTGGTCATTCCGACGGCAGGTATTTGACTGAAAGAGAAGGTATTCCCCTGGTAAGAATCGGCTTCCCCATTCATGACCGGGTCGGAGGACAGCGGTTGTTGTCGGTAGGATATGTGGGCACTACCATGTTCCTGGACCGGGTTACTAATACGCTGCTGGAAAACAAATATAAAAATTACCGTAGCTCAATGTATCAGCAATTCTATCAAGGTACTGCAGAAAAAGGATCACTGCCGCTGTGAAAATTTGAGGTGAGAAAAATGAACTGTCCGTATACACAAGAGCAAAACAGCAGCCTGCTGCCGTTAAATACGCTGGATAAGACCGGCAGGCATCCTTGTTTTTCATTTAATGCCCACCTGAAGTTTGCCAGAATGCATTTGCCCGTAGCGCCCTATTGTAATATAAACTGCAACTATTGCAACAGAAAATATGATTGTTTGCACGAGAGCAGGCCCGGTGTAACGAGCGAAATCCTGTCGCCCGAATCTGCTCATCAAAAATACAAATTTGTGAAAGAAAAGATCGGGAACCTGAGTGTGGCAGGCATAGCCGGGCCGGGAGACGCATTGGCTAACTGGACAAATACCAGGAAGACTATTGAGTTGATCAAGCAAACGGACCCGGAGGTTATATTCTGTTTATCCACCAACGGATTGAAATTGCCCGAATATGCCCCGCGAATTGTTGAACTGGGCATCAAACATGTGACTGTTACAGTAAATTGTCTTGATCCGGAAATAGGGGAAAGAATTTATAGATTTATCAATTATAAAGGAAAAAGATACAAAGGAATTGAAGGAGCCGGAATCTTAATCAATAACCAGCTGGCGGGAATAGAATATCTGGCCGGGTGCGGGGTAGCGATCAAAGTAAACATTGTCGCAATTAAAAGCATCAATGATCGCCATATTCCGGACATTGTTAAGAAGGTTAAGGAATTAGGGGTATTCATAACCAATATTATGCCGCTTATACCTGCGGAAGGCAGCGCTTTTGCAAACCTTCCTCAGATAAGCATGAAAGACTTAAATAAGTTAAGAAATGCCTGTCAAGCCGACCTGCAGCAAATGTATCATTGCCGGCAATGCAGAGCCGATGCCGTTGGTTTATTGGGCGACGACCGGTCTTTTGAATTTTCTTCAGTAAACAAAGTATGCTGTCAATAACGGTAACTATACTGAAAGTATTCTCATTAGGGAGGTCAACTGCCTATGTGCTCATGTTCGCCTCCGCTATTAAAAATTTAAGGGAGTCACACCGATGCTGAAATCAAACAAAGGAAAACCGACGGTGAAGTAAAAGCAGAGATTGAAGCTATGTTAAATGGGGAGCCAGTAACAATATTGCAAACCATTGAGAAACAAAAGCGCGATGAGATACTCAGGCGGATCAAGATTATTGAAGGGGTAACACAGCGGCAGATTGCCCGGGTAATTGGATTAAATCAAAACACGGTTTTTAAGGCCTAAACAGGGAAGCAAAAAGAACGTCCCCTTGCTTCCGGAAAGCATATTCAACCTTGGTTAAGGTATGATAAAGTTCCCAGATTTCACAGGCGCTGAGATCTTTATGACTGGTCTGAATGACATAGCAACCGGTAAGAGATGAGCGTTCCCGGCGAAGAGGCTTTTTACTCCAGGTGATATCACCGGCTTCGTTTTCATTCTCAGCAATATTAACATCATAGTACCTGGCTACTGCCGGATAACGTTCCATTAAACGACCGGTTTTTTGAGAAACTTTTGGTAATTTGACAATGTTTCTTTTTCGGACTGATTTTTGCAAACGGGTGAGATCTTCAATGAAGCGATCTTCTTGCAAACGGTCCATGGCTTCTTCTTTTTGTTTCTTCTCCTCACTGAGAGCCAGAACACGGGCGCCATCATCACAGGGTAATTTTTTCAAGTATACCTGATTGCCGGCGCTAGTCATCATTGGTTCAAATTGTTCCCTGGCTTGCTCGAATTCTTTTACGTATTCTTTTTCCAGGTGGCTTTTTTCGATAAATTCCTTATGGTTTAGCAACTGATCGGCAATTGAGTAGACCAGGGTTTTACCTACCCTGTTTAGAGCTATTATTTCTGTCAGAGCAGTCTGCTTTTGGATCCAGTTAAGGGTTTGTCTTTCACGGTCCGGTGCCGCCAAACGG
>DOTD01000063.1 GCA_003513005.1 Desulfotomaculum sp. | reverse complement strand
TATTAATGTCTGGTACTACTTCTTCGTAAACAGCTGGCTTTTCATCAACACCAACAGGCTTGGGACTGCATCGTATGGGACGATTGGCTAAGGTAAGAATGTCTTGCTGAATTACATTGCTGGTTTTTCTTTTAGACAAAGCTTTTTATACACTTTAAAATACACCCATACAGCATTTATCAACAACAATACACCGGTAACATAAAAAACCTATCGAACATCGAAATAGGCCGCCACTTGCCCGCCTAAAACAGCGCCTCCAAATATGCCCAAATATCCTGCCGACATGTTAAAACCAAAAACTCTGCCCGTAAGAGAATCCGGTGTAATTTTCTTAACAAGGGTATTAATAGAAGGATTTAGCCCTGCTATTGTCAGTCCCAATAAAAAGCGGAGTCCCATCAACTGCCATGGATTTGTTACCAGGGCTTGAGGTATATAAATGATTCCGGCAGCAACAAGCGCGGCTAACATGATTTTATGCGCTCCTATTTGATCTGAAAGTCTTCCCAGTCTCGGAGCAGCAATTATACTGGCCAGCCCAGAGGCTGAGAATGTCAACCCTGACAATAAAGCAACATGACCGATACCTTTGGTTAAGTGAGCGACATATATTGTTACGATGGGTTCTATTGAACTAAGCCCCAGAGTTAAGGCAAAGAAAGTCACAAATAAGATAATAGTCAAGCTCTTTTCAGGAACACTCTTCCATGTCTCCTTGATGCCAGATGCCCTTTTATCCTGACGTGTAAAAGATTCCTTTACAAATAAAGCGGTCAGAATAAATGCAATCATCATAAAGAGTAAAGCACCTGCAATACCACCTGTTGAAAGTGTGCCTAAAGCATATCCAGCGTCTTCTTTTTAGTTGTCTAAGCCGCTGCCGGGCCAGGCTTCCAGCTGGCTTTTGAATTCCTCCAAACTTATACGCTCGATATACTTGCCGAGCCGCTCGTGCTTTTTGGCGCCCTGGGCATAGACTTTGATGATCCTGTCCACTTTCTCCAAAACCTGTTCTTCACTCAAGCCTTCGAAAATAACCTGTCCAATCCGGGGGGTAACCCCTCCGTTGCCGCCAACCATCAGTTTGAATCCCTTGGGCATACCCATTGCGCCCACATCCCGGAAATGATTTTCCCCGCAGGAATTTACACAGCCACTGATGCCCATTTTAAATTTGCCGGGCAATTCAAGACCGTGATAGCGCTCGTCCAGTTTTAATCCCAGACTCACCGAATCCTGTTGCCCCCGCTTGCAAAAAGCAGTCCCCGGGCAAAACTTGATGCTGCGCACACACAGGCCGATAGCGTGGCTTGGCTTCATGTCCAGATCGCGCCAGACATTGTCCAGATCTTCTTCCTTCAAACCTACAATTGCCAGGCGTTGAGCGGAAGTCATTTTCAGAGCCTTGGCGTTATATTTCTCAGCAACATCAGCTATTCTTCTTAAAGCATCCGGAGTAATCAGCCCGCCAGGCAGATGGGGAACCACCGCAAAAGTTTCTTTGTCCCGTTGAAGCACCGCACCCTTTTCCAATAAATCCGTTGCAGCCATTTCTCATCAACCTCCATAGAAAATTTTTTATTGCTAAGAATATTATCATTTTACCGGCTCAATCAGTCAAGCGATATTGCCCCATTGGGGCATTCGTCCACACATGCCCCGCACTCAATGCATTCATCGCTTACTACCGCAATATCGTCGACAAGTTGTAAGGCCTCAGCAGCGCATATATCTACGCATTGCCCACAGCCAGTACATTTTTCTTTATCAACCGCCGCCTTCACGAAAAACACTCTCCTTTTTTCAAGTACTAGCGCATGCTGACCCATACCAACGGTAAAGGTTAAGCTCATTGCGGCCAGGTAACAGGTAAAATCCTGGCTGGCGCCGCTGCGCCTGCATATATATTCATCAATTATATGAACATATGCTCATTTGATTATACCTTACCATATCTCAAAGCGCAATAAGATTATTATTAAAAAATTGACGGGTTGGACATGAGGTTTGCCTGAATTAGCTGCTGCACATGCTTCTAAAGAAGTCAGGAAAAAGAAGGTCTTCTTCAAACCTCTTAAAAAACTGTCTGCAGGAATTCATCGTTTTTTGTTGAAATAAAACTCCAGGTAATGAAAACCTTAAGTATTACTTATATAAAAGAAAGGGGGCGCCATGGTGAGCTTTTTAAAAAAGATAGGCGATGTAGTAAAGGATACGGCCACTACAGTCGGTTCCAAGTCAGCCGACATGCTGGAAGCCGGAAAACTTAAATTACACAAAAGCCAGCTTGAAGGAAAAATCAAAGATAAAAAAACTGAAATTGGCGGCATTGTTTATGAGGCATATAAACAAAATACTCCCGCCGATACATCCGCCCTGGAAGAAATATATAGTGAAATAAAGGATTTAGAAAACCAGATTGAGGCTATTGAGGTAAAATTACAGAAGGAAGTTGAACCATCAACCTCCAACGAAGCTCAGACAACTTCCTCAACAGAAACAACCGTTGAAAAGGTCTTTTGCGCCGAATGCGGCCAGGAATCATCCCCCGGGGCTAAATTCTGCAAGAGTTGCGGCAAACCGTTACAATAATATACAAGCCACATTTTATATCTTATCTATATATATCTTATCTAGAAGTAAAAACAGGCTCTCCCGGAAGTTTTCCAGGGAAGCCTTCTTTATTACAAATTCCAAAATAAGCGCCCCTTTCTAAGGCGCCTTTTTCTTCAAGTTGGGGAATGCGCCTTCAGCCGGTCAACAGCCGTTTGGATGTCTGCCGGCAGGGGAACTTCCAGAATTACTTCTCTTCCGCTGCGGGGGTGGATGAAGCACATCCGGCCGGCGTGCAGCGCCTGTCGATCTATTAATGGTGACGCACACCCGTAGAGCAGGTCCCCGCATACCGGGTGCCCTAGAAAGCTTAAGTGCACCCTTATCTGATGGGTGCGCCCGGTCTCCAGTTCCAGCGACAGCAGGGTGTGTTCAGGATATCTCTCAAGCACCTGATAATGGGTGACTGCAGGCTGACCGTCCGGATGGACTATTCTTTTGCGCCTTTTATCATCCAGCCGGGCGATTGACTGGTCAATACGGTCGCTGTCCTCTGCCACTGCTCCCTCTACCAGAGCAGCATATTGCCGCTTAATGCTGCGGGACTTCTTCCGATTGAACATGCCCTGGTGGGCAAACTGGCTGTTCCCTATCAGGACCAGCCCTGAAGTGTCCCTGTCCAGGCGGTTTATCGGGCGAAAAAGGGTGTTCCTTCCCAACCCCTGCCAGTAATAAGTTACCGCGTTGGCCAGAGTGCCGGCGCCTCCCTGCCGGGATGGATGAGTGGACATGCCCGCGGGCTTGTTCACCACCAGGAAGTCCTCGTCTTCGTAAACGATTTCTATAGGAACCGGTTCCGGAACGATCTTGTTCTCCTCGGTAAAGTCCATATCGACGGTTATAAAATCCCCCGCGTTGATGCGGTAGTTAGTACGGGCGGTATACCCGTTCACCTTTATTTTGCTCTGCTGCTTCAACCGTATGACCAGGGAGCGTGAAAGCAGCAGTTTAGAAAACAGTATGTCCCGCAGAAAAGTATCCTGATCCGGGGCGCCTGCCGTATATGTCAGCTGTGTATTGTTCATTTTCTCCTCAAAAAACACTTACCCGCAAGCTGCAAGCTTATCAAAAAAGTGGAAGCGTTTCTATTTAATACGGATAAACATAGCCGTCAACTTTCCCGGCGGGTGTAATTTTCGTTACGGAAATCTGGGGTTCATCATATTCCGTGCCGTCATATTTAACTTTCCCCATATAGAGGATACCTTCGACAGTCACCCATGAACCTTCCTTTAGTTCGGGCGCCTTTTCATATTTGCAGAGTAAACCGGCAGGCGCTAAGTCTGTCACGCAACACGTCATCATCAGACGGGCAGGCACAAATTCGTCTTCCGCCATCATTTCAGGGTTTTTAACAACAAATCCCGTCATGATGACTGTATATCCTTTGTATTTCTTTTTATTCGTATATATCTCGGAAAGCCAGAGGCCGAAATCATCATTTGACACTGTGATTATCTTATTCTTCACATCCAAACCGGGCAGGTTAACCGCAGACGCGCCCTCCTGTACATTATCCTGCGCGCCGGACTGCGTACCGGAAACAGCCGGCTCTGAAGAATCGGCCGCGCTGCTGCCGGGCGCTGTCGCATCCTCCAAAGGTGTATTACCGGTATTATTTGCGGACCGGTCATCCGGCCCGCCTGCCGGGGCTTTAAAACCGGCGGAACTCTGCCCGGGGAGACCTGCATATGTATTTCCGTTCAAATAGCCTGAAGTTATATCAGCGGTATTGACCGGTGTATGGGGAAGCAAAAGAAGCATGACGGGAACCGCCAGAACCAGACAGTGCGCCGCCCGGATCTTATGCTGGGGCAAAAACAGCCGGGGCAAACTTCCCAATGCCCAAATGACCATTTAAGATCAATCATTGGGCCAAAAACTAAAAATCCCATAACGGCTCCCATAGGAAATCTTGAAGCGAAGCTGCGGGCAATAAACGCATCGCTTGATGAACACAGGGACAAAAGAAACGCCATGATCATCATCACAAGCAGTGAAACAGCAAAATCCGTGCCGTTTTTATAGGAAATCACTTTCGTAATCGTTGTCTGAAAAACCGAGGCGACAAACACTCCAATTATAAGGTACTTTCCTAAATTGAAAAACTCCGCCTGCGAATGGCGGATTAACAAACTTACCTTACCCCTGAATGTTATTATGCTTTCCGCCCCTTCGTAACATCCACAGCTGCACATAATACTGTCAAAGCTGCTTGACAGCGCACCGGCGCGGGAAGGCCGGACTGCGAACCACAGCCCGATCAAGACAGACGCAGCGATACCAAGCCCCACGCGTGCGGCAATAATTTGAAGGTTGCCGTTAAAAGCGTAGTAGGTGGATAACATAACAACCGGGTTGATTACCGGCGCAGCCGTCATGAATGTAACAGCCGCCGACATTGGAATGCCTTTTCTGACAAGGCTCCTGAAGATGGGAATCGAGGCGCAGTCACAGACCGGCAGGCAAAAGCCGCCCAGGACAGCCGCCAGTATTCCCCAGCCGGGATTTTTGGGAAATCTGCGCTCAATGGCTTCTTTGGTTACAAAAACCTGAATGATCGACGAGATCAGCACACCAATCAGCAAAAAAGGAACAGCCTGAAGCATAATCCCTAAAAATACATTGATGATTGTGTTAACGGGAGTCTGGGAAAGTTTAAATACCGTCGCCGCTAAAAGATATAGAGCAATAAATAAAAGGATCCCGCCGCAGAATGTGTTGACCGGGCGGCCCCTTTTACTGTAGACTTCGCGATAAATGCTTCCGGTTTGTCTGATGTCAAGCAGCTTTACGCCTGGATTGAGACCGCGCAGAATATTTCTGACGCGATAATAATCCCTGCCGGAGCGCACACCTCTTACAACCGCAAAATCGCAGCCCGCCGCCTGTTCGGGCAGCGCCCAGCCTGTTTTCCCCAACAGCTTTTCCAACATACCGGCATCCGCCAGGTGCATTACCTTCTCAATACGACAGAGGCGATATAAAGACGGATGTAAAAATAAAGCCTGCAGCCGGGCAAACGGTACAACACCGTTCCACTCGACCCAGATCTCGTCCACCGGATTGTTAAGCAGATAATCGCGGACTTGCTCTATTACCTGTTCCGGATTCTGTTCCAACGCCCGCGCAAGAAAATTCATCACGCTGCAATTGCTGTATTTACTGCTGAACTCCTCTTCGCCGGATTCAAACTGGAGTACGAGCATCTGCGCATCCCGCAGTTCCCGGTCATTAAGCAGTTTATTAAGGAGCGTTGTTTTCCCGGCGTCCAGGAAACCGGTTACAACATAGACGGGTATATGCAAGAGCCTCACTTCCCGCCAAAGAGCCTAATCAATTCCTGCCTGTCCAGATTCCTGCCGGTAAAACACAGCATATCACCCCTTGCAAGGCAGTTTGTGATCTTTAAATCCCCGGGGAGATACTGCAGATTCATATATCCGTTTACTCCGCGAACAATACCTTTGGCACGAAGGACGGTCCCGGATTGATTGCGCTCCAGTTTATATATACGAGACTTCAAGTCCTCAATTGTAAATTTGCGGTCCGTATAAACGGTAACAGTATCAAAGACATCCTCGGCTGAATGGCCGTGGTCGCGGTCACAATCTCCGCCGCCTTCATGATCGTGAGCGCCGTGATGATCGCACCCGCTGCCGTGAGTATGGCCGCAGTGTTCCCCGTGCGCAGGACGCTCCTGACGCGGGTGCAGGATTTCGGCGGCGGTTATTTGGCTCCAGGGTTTGGAAAAGACAGCGGAACGCGCATTCAGTATTTTAATCAACTCATGAGCGTCGTTTACCTTTCCGGGGAAATCCCCGGTACGGCTGAGCAAAATAGTATCGGCATTTTCAATTTGATCTTCAAAAAACTCGCCAAAGTTGTCAAGATACATCTTGCAGCGTTTCACATCCACGACCGTAATTTTGGCCTTAACTTGCGCCAACGGATGAATACGCGGGTCTGAACACGCTTTCATGATATCCGACAGCTTGCCTACGCCCGAGGGTTCTATAATAATTTTGTCCGGGTGGAAGCGGCTGAGGAGTTCTTTCAGGGCTTTTACAAAATCACCCGACAGGCTGCAGCAGATGCACCCGGAATTGATTTCTTTTACTTCAACGCCGCCCGACTTCAGCAGGGCGGCGTCAACGCTTATCTCACCAAAATCATATATGCTTAAGCGTTGAAAATATGCGGATACTTGCTATATAAACTTGTTTTAAAATTATCCTCAAAATCAAAGGTTGCAAAATAATCGGCGGGTGTTTCTGCCCGGCGTATTAATTCAGTTGATCCGTCCTCTTTTAGAAGAACTTCTGCAGAACACAGCTTACCATTATAATTATAACCCATTGCATATCCATGTGCTCCTGTATCATGTATTACTACAAAATCTCCAAGATTAATTTTGGGCAGCATACGGTCAATTGCAAACTTATCATTATTCTCACATAAGCCACCGGTAACATCATATTTATAGTCACAGGGTTCATTTTCCTTACCCATAACCGTAATATGATGGTATGCGCCATACATTGCAGGACGCATAAGATTTGCTGCGCATGCATCCAATCCAATATATTCCTTGTATATGTGTTTTTCATGAATGGCCGTTGTGACAAGACAGCCATGCGGACCCAGCATAAATCTGCCAAGTTCAGTATATAGGGCAACATCACCCATTCCTTCCGGAACTAAAGTCTCCTCGTATGCCTTTTTAACACCTTGTCCAACTGCGAAAATATCGGCAGGCTGCTGCTCCGGACGATAAGGAATACCAATTCCCCCTGAGAGATTTATAAATGCAATATGAGCGTCTGTTTCACGTTTTAACTCAACAGCAGTTTCAAATAGAATTCTTGCAAGTACAGGATAGTATTCATTTGCCAGTGTATTGCTTGTTAAGAATGCATGTAATCCAAAATGCCGCACTCCCTTTTCCCGAAGTATCATGAATCCCTCAGTCAGCTGCTCACGTGTAAAACCATATTTTGCTTCACCGGGAGTATCCATTATAGCGTTTATAACATTATTCACAAATGGTCTTTTTATTAGTCAAGCTGTGACTGCCCACGTAAACTGAC
>DOTD01000062.1 GCA_003513005.1 Desulfotomaculum sp. | reverse complement strand
GTAACATTTATTTCTTGGCGTAAAATTTTAAGCATTACTAAGGCAGGATGAAAAGTCAAATCCCTTCCTGCCCTTTCTCTTAATACATCTAATCCGGCTGCTGCTTCATCAATATGCGGCTTACTTTGAGGCAGGCGTTATTCTTCTGATAATTTCCCCTGTTTCTACTGTAAAATTCCTAATCGGCGTCCCCTTGCTTATTCCTTCGCTAACCTTCCTAATACACGTCACCAATCCGGGATCAGTTGTTACTCTTACAGTGGTAATCCGTTTATCAACCATTCTTACCCTTCTGGCTGCTTCGTTTTTAATTCTGATCGTTCTCGAACCTTCTACACCCGGCTTTATATTAAGACCCAAAATACATGTTCTGCCTGTTATAACTAGCTGCTGTTTATGGTATAATGTGCCACGGGAGGAATAAATGTTGGGTTATACACCAATGATCGAACAATATCTTGAAATAAAACATCAGCACCAGGACGCAATTTTGTTTTTTCGTCTCGGTGATTTTTATGAAATGTTTTTTGATGACGCTCTTCTCGCTTCAAAAGAACTTGGAATTACGCTTACAAGCCGTGAAGGCGGCCAGGATAAGCGTGTTCCCATGTGCGGTATTCCATTTCATGCCTCCCAAAATTACATTGGGCGTCTTATCCAAAAAGGATATAAGGTCGCTATTTGTGAACAGATCGAGGAACCTGGTCCAGCTAAAGGTATTTTCCGCCGGCAGGTTATCAGGGTCATCACTCCGGGTACTTTTATTGAAGGACAGCCGCTGGAAGAAAAGAAAAATAATTTCGTCGCAGCAGTCAGCGGCACGAACGCCGCATATGGACTCGCCATTGCTGATATCGGCACTGGCCTTTTTATGGCTGCTCAGTTTGACGGAGAAAACGCCGAAACTTTATTGCTCGAAGAACTGTCCAGACTCCAACCCCTGGAAGTTATACTTTCCAGCAATATACTGGCGCAAGAGATTAACAGAAAAATAAAAAAAAGAATGCCTTCGGCTGTTTCGACACTGCCGGATGACGCTTTTAACACCGCCGGGATTCAGAAACTTTTATCAAATAAGCCCGGCAGCAGTTTTGATGAACCCTTAAACAAAAAGTACCCCTTGGCCTCCAATGCGGCAGGGGGGGTATTCCATTATTTGAAAGAGACAGCAAAATGTGATCTTCTTCAAATTAATAAAATAGAGTTTTACTCACCGGGTCATTACCTGATTCTTGATGACGTTACCAGGCGTAATCTGGAGTTAAAACTCTCTTTGCGCGACAGAACCAGCAGGCACACACTTGTCTGGGTCCTGGACCATACCCTGACAGCCATGGGAGGACGGCAGTTAAGGTCCTGGATTGACAGGCCCCTTCTTAATCTGGATTCAATCATTAAGCGGCAGGAAGCTGTCGAAGAAACCGCCGGCAGCTTAATATTCAGGTATGAACTTAAACAGATTCTTTCCTCCATCTATGACCTTGAAAGACTTACTGCCCGGGTCGCTTATGGATCTGCAAACGCGCGTGACCTGCTGGCCTTAAAAAAATCAGTTTCTGTGCTTCCGTCGTTGGTACAACTCTTAAGCGGCAGCCATTCGGAACTTTGGCTGGAAATATCAAAAAGGGTTATATTTCCAGAAGAACTGTGGAATCTGCTGGACAAAGCCATAACAGACGATCCTCCCGCATCAGTCAGGGATGGCGGAATAATCAAAGCAGGATATCATCCCGAAGTTGACAGGCTAAGGAATTTAAGCGCCGGCGGTAAAGAATGGCTGGTCAACCTGGAAATACGGGAAAGGGAACGTACAGGCATAAAATCCTTAAAAGTAGGTTTTAATAAGATTTTTGGATATTACTTGGAAGTCACTAGGTCGAATCTGGGCTTGATACCGGATGATTATATCAGGAAGCAGACACTTGCCAATGGAGAACGGTTTATTACACCCGAGCTTAAAGAACTGGAAGAGAAAATTCTCGGCGCCCAGGATCGTTTAGTACAACTCGAATACGAGATCTTTTCCGAAATACGGAGTAAAGTGGGAGAGGCAATCCCGGGTCTGCAAAAAACAGCCCAGGCTGTGGCTGTTGCAGACTGCCTGTATTCCCTGGCTGAAGCGGCCGTCAAAGGAAATTATACACGACCTTCAATGTTCGAGGGCAAACGCTTATACCTGAAAGAAAGCCGGCATCCAGTGCTGGAAAAAATTCTTGGAACCGGCGAATTTATTCCCAATGACCTCTTACTTAATGAAGAAAACCATTTTATAATACTTACCGGCCCTAATATGGCAGGCAAAAGCACATATATGCGGCAGGCAGCCTTGCTCGTCCTGATGGCTCAAATCGGCAGCTTCGTCCCTGCCCGGCAGGCTGAAATAGGGCTCGTTGACCGCATCCTTACCAGGGTAGGGGCGAGCGACGACCTGGCAGCCGGCCAGAGCACTTTCCTGGTAGAAATGAATGAATGCAGGGAAATTGTAAAATCCGCTACTGAGAAGAGTTTTATTATTATGGATGAAATAGGACGGGGCACAAGCACATATGACGGCATAAGCATCGCCTGGGCGCTTGTAGAATTTATTGCGCAAAAGCTAAAAGCTAAAACACTTTTTTCCACCCACTACCAGGAACTTACCGAATTGGAGACACTGACTGGCGTAAATAATTTTACAATGACCGTTCAGGAAAAAGGAGACAATATTATCTTCCTTCGTCAGGTATCGCCAGGAAAGGCTGACCGCAGCTACGGCATACAGGTCGCAAGGCTGGCTGGTTTACCGGACGATATATTAAACCGTGCCCGTGAAATTATGGACATCCTGCTGTGCCGTCAAAATTCCGATATTGAGACTGCTTCTGTCCTTGAAAAAAACGCTACACAGGACGAATTGAGTATTGAGGACGATTTGGCTGCCTTAAACATATGGGAATTAACTCCCCTGGAAGCTTTAAACATACTCGCCCGCTGGCAGATGGAACTCAAAAAGAGTAAACGGCTATACTGAAAGTAAGGAATTAAACCATGAGACTTAAAGACAAGGTAGCTAACTAGCCCTGATGATGTAAAAGGTGTTGTCGAAACCACACTGAACAGATTCGGACGCATTGACATTCAGTTTATACCCAACATATATCCCCGGGAAGAGATAGAAAGAATGCATGCGGAAATACCCTTTCCCAGAAAAGGCACGCCGGAGGATATCGGCAATATGGTCATATTCCTGATCTCAGATGAAGGGGAGTATATTACTGGTCAGACGATCTGTATAACAGGGGGAAGCTGGATGAGGTAAGGGAAGATGGACCCGCCTATGCTTTATTTCTATTCCAAATTGTTTTTCGAGATTTCTTATGAAGAAGGTAATTTTTTGCCCAAAATAGTCGTCTTAGATGAAATAACCGCAAATCAAATTGCAGCCGGTGAAGTGGTGGAAAGGCCTGCCTCCGTCGTCAAGGAACTTGTGGAAAACTCTCTTGACGCTGGTGCAACTGTAATCACAGTCGATGTATTAGAAGGCGGGTTAAAATCAATTTCCGTAGTTGACAACGGATCAGGGATGGATAAGGAAGATGCCCGTTTGGCCATGCTAAGGTATGCAACAAGCAAAATACACGGTTTCGAAGATTTGAGTACAATAACAACGATGGGCTTTAGAGGCGAGGCTTTGCCCAGCATAGCGGCTGTCAGCAAACTTAAATTAAAAACCAGGACCTCCGGCAAAAACACGGGATTTCTCATAGAGAACCATGGCGGGAATATTGTTTCATCCGGAGAGATCGGCGCTCAGCAGGGAACTTCGATCATTGTTGAAGATCTTTTTTATAATACTCCGGCAAGGCGTAAACACCTTAAAAACCGCTCTACGGAAGGCAGCTTGATCGGCGATTACTTAAGCCGCCTGGCCATTTCGCATCCATCAGTAAAAATTACATATAAACAAAACGGCAGGGAAATATTTTCATCTCCCGGCTCCGGAGTGCTTTTTGAAGTGCTTGCGTCGATATATGGCGTCCGCATTATGTGTGAGATGCTGCACGTGGATTCCAAAAATGAACAAATTCAAATCAAGGGTTTAATAGGAAAACCTTCCATAAAAAGAAGTACACGACAGCAAATTACGGTAATCGTTAACAAACGTTATATCAGAAGCAATACGATAACGCAGTCTATTCTCGAAGCATACCGGGGATTGCTGCCTACGGGCCGCTTTCCTCTTGCTGCGTTGCACATCAATGTTGATACAAAACAGATAGACGTAAACATACACCCGGCAAAAATGGAAATCAGGCTTTTAAATGAAAAGGAAATTTGCTCTCATGTAAGACAGAGTTTACGTAAAGCTCTACAGACCAGCCTGATTATACCCAGGGAAGCAGACAGACAAAACCGTTTCGATTTAGTTTTGCCTGAAACGGCAGCAGCGGCATCCGAATACAAACAGGAAGAATTTCTTTTGGAACCATCTGCAGAATACCCGGGCGTTGCCCTTTTCCCGTCACTTCAGGTCATTGGACAACTTCACCCTACTTATATACTTTGTAGAGGAGAGGAAGGCCTTTACCTGATTGACCAGCATGCTGCGCATGAAAAGGTTCTGTATGAAAAATACCTGTCAGGATTTTCAGAAAGTCTTAATTCACAAATGCTGCTGACTCCATGCCCTGTACATCTTGGCCCTGCGGAATCACAAAAGATTATGGGACACACAGATTTTCTATCTGATTCAGGTTTTGAAATTGATTATCTGGGAGGAAACACAATTTTTCTTAGAGGAATCCCGGATAACTTCCCAACTACAGACGCAGAAGCCTATCTGTTCGACATACTTGATTACCTGTCTGGCGCCAACGCAGCAGACAGACGTGATTTACTCCTGCACCTGGCTGCAAGAACAGCCTGCAGATTAGCCATTAAATCAGGAACGAAAATGTCCCTGGATGAAATGCAGGAACTCTTAAAGAAAATATCATCTGCGGAGAACCCCTATACGTGCCCGCATGGCCGGCCGACTCTGGTGCTTTACCCATACAAAGAACTGACCAGAAGGTTTTTAAGGACATGAGCACGTAGGCAGTTGACCTTCCTAATGCAAGATTATTTCAAATTAATTTTTAGGATAGTTGTTTTCAAGATAGTTGAAATGTTTTTTAGAAAAGCGGGTAATTAAACTCAAATGCCACTTCCTCCATTATGTGTAATTGTCGGCCCTACAGCTACCGGCAAGACGGCAACATCAATCAATGTAGCCAAACAGGTTAACGGGGAAATAATCTCCGCTGATTCGATGCAAATATACAGACGAATGGATATAGGCGCCGCTAAGCCTTCTTTAGAGGAACGGCAGGAAATACCCCATTACATGATTGACATTATTGATCCTGATGAACAATACAGTGTTGCCCTATTTCGCAAAGAAGCCGAAAAACAAATCCTGGATATCGTCAGCCGGAGTAAAATTCCTGTTATGGTAGGAGGTACAGGCTTGTATGTGCGTTCAGTAATCGATCAATACAGTTTTACGCAAACAGGAGTTGACACAGAATTACGGACACGTCTGCACAAACTGGCTGAATCTGACGGTGTCCTGGCAGTCCACCGTCTGCTTGAAAAAGTGGATTCCTGTACTGCCGCAAGGCTCCATCCAAACAATATAAAACGTGTTATCCGGGCAATTGAAGTTTACCACAACACAGGAACGCCTATATCAAAGCTTCATGCCAGGGACGGCCAAAAAACTGAAAAATATCGCTTATTCATGTTCGGCTTGATAATGAACAGGGGGGACCTTTATAAAAGAATAGAAAAGCGTGTAGAAAAAATGGTTGCCGATGGTCTTACTAATGAAGTAAGCAAGTTATTGAAAGATGGTTACAGCTCTGAACTTACCTCTATGCAGGGGCTGGGTTATAAGGAAATAATTCCTTATTTAAAGGGGACGACTACGCTGGAGAATGCCATATTAACATTAAAAAGAAACACGCGCAGGTACGCTAAAAGACAGATTACCTGGTTCAGGCATGACCCACGGGTAAATTGGATTGATACCGGGTGTGTTTCCGACCCGGCTGCAGAAATAATCAAGCGTTTAGAAGGAGTATACTAAAGTAGTGTCGAAGTTTTTTAAAGATAAAATTTCCCAGGGGAGGGACCTCTTGTGACAAAGACTCAAATAAATCTTCAGGATGCATTCTTGAACCAGGTCCGTAAAGAAAATATATCCGTGACCATCTTTTTGGTAAATGGATTCCAACTCAAGGGGATGGTCAGAGGTTTTGATAATTTTACGGTGCTTCTGGAAAGCGAAGGCAAACAAATGATGGTTTACAAACATGCCATCTCTACTGTCAGCCCGATTCGGCCGGTCAGCGCGTCTTTAGTCGATCCAAAGGCAACCTAGTTTTAAAGACTAACTGTTCTCCAGGTTAATTTTCGCCTGGGTGATGGCCTGCCGTATAGAATCTGGCGCCGGTCCACCCAGCTTACGACGATTATCCACACAGCGCTCAATTTTAATGAATTGAAAAACATCATCTTCAATTAATTCCGAGAACTTTTTAAGTTGAGCAAGTGTAAGATCTTCTAAAGATTTCTGGTCCTTTATGCAGGAATATACTATCTGTCCGGCCAGGCTGTGAGCTTTTCTAAAGGGAACACCTTTAACCACCAGGTAGTCTGCAAGATCAGTAGCATTGACGTATCCTCCGTTGGCTGCGGAGCGCATTCTATCTGATTTGGTTTTCATCGTCGAGACAAGCGGACAAAAAATCGACAGACAGTTCTTTATCGTATCCACAGAGTCAAAAATGGCTTCTTTGTCTTCTTGCAGATCCTTATTATAAGCCAGAGGAAGCCCTTTTAAAACGGTCAACAACGCAAGCAGGTTCCCGAATACACGGCCTGACTTACCGCGGATTAATTCAGCCACATCGGGGTTTTTCTTTTGGGGCATCATGCTGCTGCCCGTACTGTAAGAATCGTCAAGTTCAATAAAACCGAATTCTGCGCTCGACCATAGGATTAATTCCTCACAAAACCTGCTTAGATTGACCATGATCAGCGCCGCCGCAGCGTTGAATTCAACGGCAAAATCCCTGCTGCCAACAGCGTCAAGGCTGTTGACAGCCACTTTTGAAAAACCCAGCATCCCGGCAACGTAATCCGGTTCAATTGGAAGTGTTGTGCCTGCTAGAGCCCCGGCTCCAAGGGGCAGAATATCCGTGCGTTTATAGCAATCCCTCAGTCTTTCCACATCTCTTTGAAACATCTCTATGTAAGCCAGCACATGGTGGGCTAGTGTTATAGGCTGGGCGCGCTGCAGGTGTGTGTACCCCGGCATTACAGTTTCAACATGCTTTTCGGCAAGCTCCAGAAGGCAACTTTGAAGCTTTTTTATAAGTTGGATGATATTGCCTATTTCATCCTTTAAAAACATGCGTATATCCAGCGCTACCTGATCATTCCGGCTTCTTGCGGTGTGCAGTTTCTGGCCTGTTTCGCCAATTCTTTCAATGAGTATTTGTTCTATGTTCATGTGGATATCTTCGGCCTCCGGCGAAAAGGCAATTTTGCCGGATTCAATATCCTTTAGAATCCCCTCTAATCCCACGACAATCATTTCCGCTTCCTTATCGGTAATAATACCCTGTTTCCCCAACATCGTGGCATGGGCTATGCTCCCTCTTACATCATACCGGCTGAGGCGAAAATCGAAAGAAATTGATGAGTGAAAATCGTCCATCATCGGGTCTGTATCTTTCTGAAAACGACCGCTCCATAGTTTCTTGGCCACTTTTCTCTCCCCCGTAATCAAATGACATTCTTAGCCGGATTATAACATGCTTCAGGCGGGAACAAAAGTTTAAAGCGCTTCGGAAATTATGAAAGTGTTAATTTTGAAGGAAACTTCATCATTGATGTCGAAAAGAAAGAGTAGATATCAATGCTGCTAAAGCGGCGCCTGCAGGGAAAATCAAGCCTGACCCCTTGGAGTGGATATGTTAAAAAAGCTTTTCTTCCTTTCCCTTTGCCTTTTGTTTATCTGCCCGGCGACAAATGCTTCCAATGGTGTTATCGTCGAACCGGAAACGATCAGAATAGGCTTGAGCCAGGGTGTTCAAAAGGTTGAGTTTTCCGTTTCGGGAAGTTGCCAACTCATAGATTCATCTGCTAACCGCGTTCTGGGTAGCGCGCTTAAAAACGATAGGTGGCAGGTTACCAAAGAGGGCAACCAGCTTTTACTCTTTAAAAACGGGAATCTGGTCAACAGCATTTACGGATCTCTTCATCTCCTGGGGAACAAATTAGAAGTCGGTATCGCTTCCGGCAGCGGGTCTGTGACCAACCGGAGCGGCGAGGGAGAAAAGGAAGAACTGGTCATCCTTGGCGCAAACAACAAATCTATTTCTAAACATAATCTAACAGGTTCGGAAGTTTTATCAGCTTCCGGCAGGTCCACCCTCAATAAAACGGAAGACCAAAACTTGATCAGGGTATACAATGGCGAAAGCAGCGCACGATACCGCGGGGACCTGGAAATCCGTCCTGATGATCTGGGCTTGACTGTAATAAACGAGCTGCCGTTCGAAGAATACATTTACAGCGTACTGCCCTCTGAGATGCCTTCGGCATGGCCTGCTGAAGCCCTAAAAGCTCAGGCAGTCGCAGCCAGAAGCTATTCTCTGGCCCAGTTGAGATCTTATAGTAAATACGGATTTGATCTTTTGGCCAGCCAGACCAGCCAGGTATACAAAGGTTTTGACTGGGAAAACCCGGCTACAAACAGCGCCGTGCAGGCCACAAGCGGACAGATTATGACTTACCGCGGCCAGGCTGTTGACGCCGTTTTTCACAGCAGCAGCGGAGGCTATACTGAAAACAGCGAAGATGTTTGGTCAAACACAGTCGATTATCTCCGGGCAAGACCCGACACTGCAGATCAAAACAATAATCATTACAACTGGTCAGTTACCTATACGCAAGAACAACTAACCAATCTTATCAACAAGGCTGGCTACAAGTTCAGCAGAGTAACTGATCTCATAGAAGTTGAGCGGACATCGACAGGCGCGCGTGTAAAAAAAATGTCCTTTGTTGGATTTGATACCGACAGCAATCCCATAACCGAAGACATATACAACTCCAATGCGGTCAGAATGGTACTGGGACTGAAAAGCGCTATGATTACCTTAAACAAAAAATTTGACGACAGCCAAAATCTTTTGGAAGTAACTATTCAGGGCAACGGATGGGGCCATGGCCTTGGTATGTCTCAATACGGCGCCCTTGGGCTTGCCAAACAAGGTTATAACTACCAGAGCATTCTGAAATACTATTACACGGGGGTTGAGATTTCCGGCAGTTATGGAGGATAAGTTTGAAAACAAGCGAATTTGATTACGATTTGCCGGAATCATCTATTGCGCAAGAACCTGCCCAGCGGCGGGACGCTTCGCGTTTAATGGTTATATATAGAAGCAAACCGGATGTCGAGTACAGATTGTTTAAAGATCTGCCTGATTACCTTAACGATAGGGACGTTCTTGTCATCAACGAAACAAAAGTCATCCCCGCCAGACTAACCGGCAAAAAGGTTTCAGGCGACGCAAATATCGAAATACTCCTGCTCAAACCACTAGACGCATATAGATGGGAAGTTCTGGTCCGTCCTGGTAAAAAAGTAAAAATTAATGATCAGCTTGTTTTTGGCGACGAACTGTTCAGCGGAAGAATTATTGATTTTACTGATTCCGGCGGACGGATTATAGAGTTCTCTTTTGAAGGAAATTTCGAGGAACTCATTCAGGATGCCGGTGAAATGCCCCTGCCTCCATACATAAAAAAATACACAGGTGATCCGCAGCGCTATCAGACCATATATGCCCGGCAGGAGGGGTCGGTTGCTGCCCCTACGGCCGGGCTGCATTTTACCGGTGAACTGCTGGAAAAAGTACAAAAAAAAGGTATAGCCATAAAGAAAATTATATTGCATATCGGCCTGGGAACTTTCCGTCCTGTGTCCGCAACAGATATATCTATGCACCGTATGCACTCGGAGTACTTCGAAGTCAGCCAGGATACCGCCGATTCCGTAAATATGGCCAGGGAAAAAGGAGGCCGGGTGGTTGCCGTAGGAACTACGACTGTCCGCTGTTTAGAAAGCGCAGCCCGTGAAAACGGATCTCTGTCGGCAACAAGCGGATGGACTGATTTATTTATCTATCCCGGATATAGTTTTAAGGTAATCGACTCAATGGTTACCAATTTTCACCTGCCCCGTTCGACCCTTTTAATGATGGTCAGCGCTTTTGCAGGCAGCGGTAAAATCCTTTCCGCATACAGGCTGGCGGTAAGGGATAAGTACCGTTTTTTCAGTTTCGGAGATGCCATGCTTATTTTATAGAGCACGCTTGGCAGTTTATCTCCCTAATGCAAGCTAACTCAAGTAGATTTTGAGAGTAGCTAGCTAGCAAGCAAGAACCGTCCCTACTTGCTAATTGAGAGTAGCAAGCAAGCAAGCAAGCAAGCAAGAACCGTCCCTACTTGCTAATTGAGAGTAGCAAGCAAGCAAGAACCGTCCCTACTTGCTACTACTTGCTAATTGAGAGGCGAGCATGAAATGTCAGTGAACTTTAAGGTAATCGGACAGGATTCAAAAAGCAGGGCTAGGCTCGGAATTCTTGAAACGGCTCACGGCCTTCTGGAAACTCCGGCTTTTATGCCCGTCGGTACCCAGGCTACGGTAAAAACCCTGGCGCCTGATGAGATTATAGCGGCAGGGGGCAAACTGGTTTTATGTAATACCTACCATCTATACCTCAGGCCCGGTCAGGAGATCATTAAAAAAGCCGGCGGCCTACACCGCTTTATGAACTGGGATGGCCCCATTCTTACCGACAGCGGCGGTTTTCAAGTATTCAGTCTGGCTGCCCTTTGCCGCGTTGGGGATGAGGGAGTTTCTTTCCGGTCTCACATTGACGGTTCGGAACACTTCTTCAGCCCGGAAACTGCCATGAATGTACAACAGGCTCTAGGCTCTGACATTGCCATGGCTTTCGATGAATGCGTCGCTTATCCCTGTTCTTTTGAACAGGCTAAAGCCGCGACGGAACGCACCAGCAAGTGGGCCAAACGCTGTCTGGAAAGCCACCGCAAAGAAGATCAGGCTGTTTTCTGCATTGTCCAGGGAAGCATTTATCCGGAACTGAGGGAAAGAAGCGCAGAGGAACTTGTCCGGATTGGATTTCCCGGTTACGGCATTGGCGGCTTAAGCGTAGGCGAACCTAAAGAGATCATGTATGACATTCTTGATCAATGCGTCCCTTTGATACCCTGGGACAAACCTCACTATCTTATGGGGGTGGGATCTCCGGACTGCCTTCTGGAGGGAGTAGAAAGAGGGATCGATATGTTCGATTGTGTGCTGCCAACCCGGATGGCGCGCAACGGCACTGTTTTTACGTCAAAAGGCAAATTGGTTGTCCGCAATGCTGATTGCGCTGACGATCACAACCCGCTCGAGCCCGGCTGCCGGTGTTACACCTGCCAAAGGTTCAGCAGGGCATATATACGCCATTTGATCAAAGCGGGGGAAGTTCTGGGAATCAGGTTGACAACCATTCATAATCTCCATTTCATACTGAATTTGATGTCTGAAATCCGCGCTTCAATAACCAACGGCTGCTTTAAAGAATATAAAATAAATTTTTTACACCAATATTATTCATCATTAAATTAAATTTTCACATTCTGGAAAAGGGTTTTATCTTCATCGAAACGAATAGATTAACCATTTGGAAAGGAGGAGATACTTATGGACCGGCAGATGGTAACGGTTTTGTACATGATTGTTCTTTTTGCTGCTCTGTACTTTTTGATGATCAGACCACAGCAGCAGCGCCAAAAAAAACTTCAGCAGTTAATCGCTGATTTAAAGGTCAACGATCTCATTACCACAGCGGGCGGTATTTATGGTACCATTGTAAAAGTAAAAGAAGACACATTCATTATCCGGGTAGCAGACAATGTCCGCTTCGAGATTCTCAAATCCTCTGTGATGCAAAAGAGAACACAGGGGGAGGAGGAAGAAGTGGAGTAAACCGCTCTCAACCATGGGAGGCGTAATCTTTGATCAGACTCGACGACATTAAAAACAATCCCATAGTTGACAGTTTTGTCAGAAAGGGAAACGAGTACCTCGGCATACTTGGTTATACGGAACACAGTTACAGGCACATCAACCTCGTCAGCACCATCGCTTATAACATACTAAAAGAGTTGGATTACCCTGAAAGAACTGCCGAACTGGCTTCTATAGCCGGTTACATGCATGATATCGGAAATGTCATGAACCGCAACGAACATGGTATTTCAGGGGCTGCCCTGTGTTTTAATATATTAATAAATATGGGAATGCGCCCGGATGAAGTCGCCTCAGTTATTTCCGCTGTAGCCAACCATGAGGAAGAGTACGGCCAGCCGATAAACGATGTGGCCGCCGCCCTGATTATGGCGGACAAGTCCGATGTACACCGTTCCCGTGTAAGGAACCCTGACTTTGCAACTTTTGACATACATGACAGGGTTAATTACGCGGTTGAATACGCCTTCCTCAGGATAAACAAAAAAGACCGTATTATTACCATGGACCTTACCATCGATAACAGCATCTGTTCCATAATGGAGTACTTCGAAATCTTTTTAAGCCGGATGATGCTGTGCAGAAGGGCGGCAACCTTTTTAAAATGCAACTTTGAACTGATCACAAACGGTTCCAAGTTACTTTAAATAAATGTTTATTTGAAACACTGAAGAAGAAAGGAGCACGTGGCGCAATGAAACTCAAGACAAACAGAATCATCCAGATTGTCTGCATCTTAGCGGCGGTAATTATTGTTACTGTAGCCGCCTTTGTACCCGCTTTTAAGCATAATGAACTATTAAATAAGTTCTTTCCGTTAGTTAATAAAGTTAACCTTGGGCTGGACCTGCGCGGCGGAGTCCATGTCGTTCTGGAAGCCCAGGATACAGCCGAAGCAAAAGTAACTCCGGAGAAAATGAAACAACTGATTGCCGTAATCGAACGCAGGGTAAACCAGTTTGGTGTATCCGAACCGGTTATTCAGCAGCAGGGAACAAAGCGTCTGATAGTTGAACTGGCGGGAATCCAAAACGCCAGGGAAGCTGTACGCACCATTGTAAAAGTAGCCCACCTGGAGTTTAAGACTGAGGACGGAAAAACCGTTCTGACCGGAGCCGACCTCAAAGACGCACTGGAAGCACAGGGACAGGACTCCCAAAACATAGTTGTGGATCTCACCTTCACGCCGGTAGGAGCGCGCAAATTTGCCGAAGTAACCGCGGCTAACGTCGGCAAAAAAATAGGTATTTACCTCGACGGCGAACTTCTGCAAAACCCCGTGGTAAAGGAAGCCATCCCTTCAGGCAAGGCGCAGATAGAAGGATATGAGTCACTTGAACAAGCCCATAACATAGCCATACTTCTTCGTTCCGGCGCACTTCCTGTAAAAGTTTCCGTTGAAGAGGAACGTTCAGTCGGACCATCCCTGGGAGCTGATTCCCTCAATAAGTCCATGCATGCCGGAATAGTCGGTATTGTTGCCATACTTATTTTTATGCTTATGTATTACAGAGTTCCGGGCTTGATTGCAAACTTTGCGCTTCTAATTTACACGTTGATTGTTTTAATCATCTTTGTATCAATGAACGTAACCATGACCCTTCCCGGAATTGCAGCCTTTCTCCTGTCGCTCGGTATAGCCGTAGACGCCAATGTGATTATCTTTGAAAGAATGAAAGAGGAACTCCGGACAGGCAAAAGCCTGCGTTCAGCAATTGACACAGGATTTAAAAGAGGATTCACCGCGGTATTCGACGCCAACACAACCACGATTGTGGCCGCCATAGTGCTTTATTTCTTCGGCACGGGCCCCATACGCGGATTTGCGGTAACTCTTGCCATAGGTATAATTGCCAGTATGTTCACGGCAATCACCATGACCAGGTGGTTCCTGCACGTTGTCGCCGACAGCGGTATAGTGAAGAACACAAAACTTTACGGAGCATAGGAGGTCAAAAATATGTCCCTGCACTTTATCAAACTGAGAAAAATTTGGTACATCATATCTTTAGTAATCATCCTGCCGGGTTTGATCTCTCTTGCAGTCCAGGGTTTGAACAAGGGCATTGACTTCACCGGCGGCAATATTATCGAGATCAGCTATGATAAACCGGTTGCCGTAGAAACAATCAGAAATACCATATCCTCCCGGAAGATTGGAGGCAGTCATGCCGTTCAAAAAATCGGCGAAACCGGCTATCTGATCCGGACTCCCCATCTGACACAGGACCAAAACGACGATCTCCTGGGGGCGCTCGGTAAACTGGGCAAGTCTACAATACTCCGCAACGAATCAGTTGGAGCCATAATCGGACGCGAGCTTACCCAAAAAGCGCTGATTGCCTTAATAATAGCTTCGGTCCTGATGATAATTTACATAACCGTCCGTTTCGAATTCAAGCAGGGATTGGCGGCAATTATCGCCCTGCTGCACGACGTGCTCGTGGTTACCGGTATTTTCTCACTTTTCAGGATCGAGATAGACAGCGCGTTTGTAGCCGCTATCCTGACAATTATCGGTTATTCGATAAATGACACAATTATCATCTTTGACCGGATCAGGGAAAATATGCTGCATCGCCAGAAGGGAGAAAGCATTGAGGATGTGGTCAACAGAGGCCTCTGGCAGACGTTGACGAGATCAATCAACACCGTGCTCACGGTCATCTTTGTCCTTGTCGCCATGTACTTCCTGGGCGGCAGCACAATTAAGACCTTTGTGCTGGCTATGTTGATCGGCGTCGTCAGCGGTATGTATTCTTCTATCTGCAACGCAAGCCCGCTGTGGATAGACCTCAAGCGGCTGGAAAAAAAGAGCCATTAAGAAAATTCATCATTTGCAGATTTTCGGGGTAGCCTATATACCGCAGGTGAGGGTTAATGCCGGAGATCGAGAGTGACGAAAAAAGTTTATTAATATCCCTTCGGGGAAAGTTAACCGAGTTTGCCGTTAATATTGAAAAAATGAAACTGGCCGAGTACGTCGAGTTGTTGAACAGACCCTTGCGGCTGATGTATATCAACTTCATCGCCGGCTTGGCCAGAGGCATCGGGATAGCTGTGGGATTTACTGTCCTGGGCGCCATAGTCGTAATTTTTCTAAGGCGTCTGGTAGCGCTGAACCTGCCGTTAATTGGAAATTTCATCGCCGAGATAGTATACACGGTGCAGACCCAGCTTAAACCTTAAAATATTTCCGGAAGGAAAACAAATGGATCGTAAAAAACTAAAGTTTTTTAAAAGGCTTTTGGAAGATGAAAAGGATAAATTATTAGGCAGGATAAAATTTATCAATGAGAACGGCCTCGCCATGTCAATGAAGGTGTCAACAGGCGAGTTGTCCATGTACGATAACAATTCGGGTGATCTGGGATCGGAATTGTTCGAACGCAGTAAAGATTTCGCCCTGCGCGAAGACGCCGTTCTTGTAATCAAAGCTATCGACGGAGCATTGGATAAAATAAAAGACGGCACTTACGGCGAATGTGATATTTGCGGGAAGGACATCCTCCTGGAGCGATTGGAAGCTGTACCGTATACTACCGTCTGTTTTGATTGCCGTGTTGTGGCTGAGCAGGCGCCCAACCTTTCAGTCCGTCCTGCCGAAGAAGACGTCATTGACGATATTTACCGTCAGGGCCACCGTAAAGGCATCGAGAGCACAGGTTACAGTATGGAAGACACCTGGGAGGACCTGAGCAGGTACTAGCAGGCGCCGCAGCCGTCACAGCTGTCACAGCCCTGTCCTTCTTCCTCCTTATCCTTATTCTTGCCGAAGCTCGAAAGATCCTCCGCATACTGGCGCAGTCTTTGATCTACAAGGTAAAACACCGTTTCTTCCGGATATGCGCCGTCTTCTGAACGCTCTCCGGCTTCAGTGCCGGTAAGCAGCGATATCCCTTCCTCAACAGTGCTTACCGCATAAATATGGAACTTACCTTCTTTAACGGCGTCCAATACTTCATGCTTGAGCATCAAGTCATCTATATTCAGGGCGGGGATCATCACACCCTGTTTTCCAGTTAAACCCTTCGCCTTGCAAACCTCAAAGAACCCTTCTATTTTCTCGGTCGCTCCGCCGATTGGCTGAATCTCACCGTTTTGGTTCACCGACCCTGTAACTGCAATATCCTGTCTTAACGGCAGACCGGAAATAGCTGAAAGAAGGGCATACAGTTCAGTGCTCGATGCGCTGTCCCCGTCAACACCTTCATAAAGCTGTTCAAAAGTGATCCTTGCCGTAAGACGCAGGGGTTTATCCTGAGCAAACCTGTCTCCCAAAAATCCCGTTAAAGTAAGGACTCCTTTGGTATGCAGGCTTCCGCTCATACGCGTCTCGCGCTCTATATTGACCAGCCCTTCCTGGCCCATAAACGTCTTTGCCGTAATTCTGGAAGGTCTCCCGAAAGAATAATCACCGATATTGATCACTGAAAGTCCGTTTACCTGTCCCACTGCAGAACCTTCCGTGCTTAAGAGAAACTTGCCCTGCACAACCATTTCCTGCAGCTTTTCCTCAATCCGGTTGGAGCGGTATATACGCTCTTCAAAAGCCCGCCTGACATGAGGGGCGCCGACATAGGTGGATCCATCCACCCTGGCCCATGCTTCAGCTTCATAGACAATCTGGACAATTTCATTAAAGCAGGTGCAAAGTTTATCCTGACTGCCGGAAAGCCGGGAACCGAACTCGATTAACTCAGCCAGGCCTGAGCGGTCAAAGTGCGTCAGGTTCTCGCGCCTGCAGACAGCGCCGACAAAAGCCGCATAGTGATTAAGGTTCTCAGGTGTGCGGGGCATTTCAGTGTCAAAATCGACCTTAACCCTGAAAAATTTCTGAAAGTCTTCATCATAGGCATGGAGCACGTGATATATATTATAACTCCCGATCAAGACTATTTTCACATCAACCGGGATAGGTTCCGGCCTTAAGCTTGCTGTCGGAATTATCCTGTACTGTTCGCCGACATTTATTACTACTGTCTGCCTGCTTTTAATCATTTTCTTCAAGGCGTCCCAGGCAAAAGGATCCTGAAAAATATCCCTTGCCTGCAGAACGAGGTAACCTCCATTAGCGCGGTGAATAGCTCCTGCCTTAATCATTGTAAAGTCCGTGCTCATTCCGCCCATGATATTCTTATACTCTATTTTACCGAAAAGATTATAATAGGTCGGATTCGTTTCTATAACGACGGGAGCCCCTTTTGTCTCGCCGTTGCTGATGAAAATATTTACCTTGTAACGATTAAATAATTCTCTTGGATCAACAAAACCAAACGGCCCCGGTTTGGGCGCCTCAGTCACATTAAACTGATCGATATGCTGGATAATATCCTCGACCACTTCATTAAGGTACTGAACTATTTTTGAAAAATCCCTGTATTTCTCCTGCGCCTGATTAACAAGAGGCTCAATAGCGCGTCCGGCAATCTGTTTATCCAGCTGCTGTATCTTTTCCTTGGTTCGTTTTTCAATCATTTTGCCGTCGGTGAATACTTCTTCCATTCTTTGCTGTAAATTGCGGACAGCCAGCTGGATTTCCTTTTGCTTATCCGGCGGAAGCATCTCGAACTCTTCAGGTGTCAGCCGTTTGCCATCCCTTACTGGTATGAACATCATCCCTTCAGGCCCCTGCTTCATCATAAAGCCGGCTTCTTTAGCCTCCAACTGGACCTGTTCCATCTGCGCATTGATCTGGGTTTCCATCTCGTCAAGTATAGCCTGCTTGTTTTTTTCGTAATCGTCCCCTTCATAAAGTTTGGGAACTGTAGACCTGATGTCGGATATTAATTCCTCCATATCCTTTTTGAAGACCTGCGCCTGCCCGGCAGGCAGTGATACAGTATATGGCTGATCCGGGCTGCCGAAGTTAAAGAGGATGCACCAGTCTTCCGGTACAGGCTTATCCTGGGCATAATCGGTCAGGACAGCCTGAATATATGTGCTTTTCCCGGTGCCGGGAGGTCCGGCAACATATATGTTATATCCCGGAGCATTCATTGTTATGCCAAACCCCATGGCTTTGATAGCCCGTTCCTGCCCGATAAAATTCTGCAGCGGGGGAATCTGGGTTGTGTTTTCACATATAAATTCTTTCAGGCTGCAGCGCCTGCGGAGTTTCTCTAAAGGTATCTCAAAATTCTTTATCTCAAATGACATTTTAAAACCTCCCGGATGCTTTAATTCTTCTTTTTCTTTATAAACTATTTAATTATACTCAATTGTGACAAATCCTGCTTTAATAAAAAATAAACCGGGCTGAAAAGTCCGGTTATTTTATGCAGTGAGCAAACCTGTAAGCCGAGTTCTGTCGTGGATGATCATCTGTCTGGGACGCCTGTTGCCAGGCGCCTCAAGCGACCTTACCCGGAGACTCAGCGGGCAGCCTCAACGTCTCCCTATTTGGTCTTGCTCCAGGTGGGGTTTACCTAGCCAGCCCGTCACCAGAGCTGCTGGTGCGCTCTTACCGCACCGTTCCACCCTTGCCTGTTTAAAAAACAGGCGGTCCTCATTTCTGTGGCACTTTCCTTAGGGTTGCCCCCACTGGGTGTTGCCCAGCACCTTGCCCTGTGGAGCTCGGACTTTCCTCAAGCGTTTCCGAAGCGGAATTGCTTGCGATCACCCGGTTTACTCACTGATTATTCATCTTTTTATTTTAGCATAATGGACGAATTATAGCAAATTTAGCGGTTTTCCTTCAGCTTTCCGCCCAAATCTATCTTGATGTGAAGTTCCCGGAGCTGCCCGGCGGAAACCTTGCCCGGCGCGCTGCTCATCAAGTCTGCAGCGCTTTGTGTTTTTGGAAAGGCAATCACGTCTCTGATTGTCTTTTTGCCGCTTAAAAGCATGATCAGGCGGTCGAAACCAATCGCAAACCCTCCATGCGGCGGTGTACCGTACTCGAAAGCATCCAGCAGGAAGCCGAATTTCTGGCGCGCTTCTTCCGGTGAAATTCCAATCGCTGCAAACATTCTTTCCTGCACATCACGCCGGTGGATACGGATACTCCCGCCGCCGACTTCCACTCCGTTAAGCACAAGGTCATATGCCCTGGCCCGGACGGAAGCAGGATCAGTTTCCAGCGCCGGCAGATCTTCGTCCTGCGGGGAAGTGAAGGGGTGATGCCTGGCTGTGAAACGTTTCTCAACCTCGTCATATTCAAGGAGGGGAAAATCAACAACCCAGAGGAACTTCAGTTCATCCTCAGGAATCATGCCGGTCATCCCGGCAATGTGAAGGCGCAAGGCGCCCAGGGCATCAGCCACAACGGAAGGCCGGCCGGCTACAAAAAGGAGCAGGTCGCCTTCTTCGGCTTTAAACCTTTCGGCAATTGTCTTTAGTTCGTCTTCCGTAAAGAATTTGTTCAAAGGCGATTTCAGTCCCTGGCCGGTGGCTGTAAAATAGGCCAGGCCTTTTGCCTTGTATATTTTTGCAAAATCGATCAATTCATCGATTTCCCTGCGGCTTAAACTGCCGCAGCCCTTTGCGTTGATTCCTTTTACCTGGCCGCCGGTATCCGCTGCTTTAGAAAAGACATTGAAACCGCAATGGGCGGCAAGGTCCGTAAAATCAACAAGCTCCAAACCAAACCTGGTATCGGGCTTATCGCTTCCGAAACGATCAATTGCTTCCCGATAGGAAAGCCGGGGGAAAGGAGGCTTGAGTTCCAGACTTGAGGTTCCCGTTGAGTTATAAATAGAAACAACCATGTTCTCGATTATTTCTATGACATCATCTATATCAACAAAAGACATTTCCAGGTCAATCTGGGTAAATTCCGGCTGACGGTCAGCCCGTAAATCTTCATCCCTGAAGCAGCGGGCAACCTGGTAATACCTTTCCATCCCGGAGACCATTAATAATTGCTTGAACAGCTGTGGTGACTGCGGAAGCGCATAAAAACTGCCCGGGTTTAACCTGCTTGGCACCAGAAAGTCTCTCGCCCCTTCCGGAGTGCTCAAGGTAAGCATCGGTGTCTCTATTTCCCAGAACCCCCGGCTGTTCAGAAACTCCCTGGCTGCTACCGCAGCCTTGTGCTTCAGTTCGAAAGCACGCTGCATTTCCGGCCTGCGCAGGTCAAGGTAGCGGTATTTAAGCCTAACGTTTTCTTCTGCATCAACACCGTCTTCAATATAAAAGGGAGGGGTCTTGGCAGTGTTTAAGATCCGGATATGAGCCGCCATAACCTCTACCTGCCCTGTAGCCAAATTTGGGTTCTCAGTGCCTTCAGGCCTTTCTTCAACTTTTCCGGTGACTGCAAGAACATATTCGCTGCGTACGCCCTCAGCTTTGGCAAATTCTTCTTTTACGCGATCCGGGTCAAATACCGTCTGAACAATGCCGGTCCTGTCCCTCAGGTCGATAAAAATCAATCCGCCGTGATCCCGGCAGCGTTGAGCCCATCCCATCAGGACTACTTCCTGGCCAATGTGATCTCTGCGTAAGATGCCGCAGTTGTGGGCGCGTTTTAAACCTTGCATATTTTCCATTCGAAAAGCTCCTTTTTGCCCGAAGGTCTCATTTTTTGTTCTATAACTATCTCCGCAAGTTATTCCTTTAGGAATTGTGCAGTCAAGTCAGACAGCGGAACTTCAGTCTGGCTGCCGGACAGCATGTCTTTTAAGGCAACCTTTCCCTTGCTGAGCTCGTCGCTGCCAAGTATGACAACATAAGGAGCGCCGGATTTTCCAGCCTGCTTCAGCTGGGCCTTCATGCTCCGCCCGGTGTAGTCTTTGTCCGCATATATGCCGTTTGTCCGCAGTTCCTGTAAAAGCATCATCGCCCGGCCTTCCAGATCTTTTTCAGCTGTAACCAGGTATACATCAAGCTGCCTGCTGTCCGGCACAGACAGGCCCTGTTCCTGCATGACCAGAAGAAACCTTTCCAGTCCCATAGCATAACCTATACCGGGCGTCGGGGGTCCGCCGAACATTTCCACCAAGCCGTCATAACGTCCGCCGCCGCCGACAGAACGCTGGGCTCCTATGCCAGGAGCCATGATTTCAAAAGCCGTCCTGGTATAATAATCAAGCCCGCGCACAAGGCAGTGATCAACTATGTACTCTACATTCAAAGCGTCAAGGTAACTGAGCACTTCCCCGAAATGATCAGCGCACTCCGGACAAAGAAATTTTAAGCCTGCCGCAGCCTCTCCGGCCATCTCCCGGCAGCGCTTTACTTTGCAGTCCAGTATGCGCAGCGGATTTTTGTCCAACCGGATACGGCAGTCGCCGCACAAATCCTCCAGGCGTGTCTTCAGGCTGGCGCATAGCTTTTCACGCATCACCGGCCTGCACATACCGCAGCCAACGCTGTTTATATGCAGGTCCAGCTTTAAACCGAAGCGCCGGCAAAAGTCCATAGCCATGGCGACTACTTCCGCATCTATGGCCGGCGTAAAAGAGCCGAAAACCTCTGCCCCGAGCTGATGAAACTGCCGGTAACGGCCGGCCTGCGGCCGGTCGTAGCGAAACATCGGCCCCTGGTAGTATACTTTAACCGGTTGGGGGCCCGAATACAGCTTGTCCTCGACGTATGCGCGCGCAATCGGCGCCGTGCCTTCAGGACGCAGGCTCAATGATCTTTCCGACCGGTCAAGGAAAGTATACATCTCTTTCTCAATTATATCGGTAGTGTCTCCCACGCCCCTGTCAAACAGCTCGGTATATTCAAAAACAGGCGTGCGGATTTCGGCATACCCGTACTCCCGGCAGATACGCCGGAAAGACTCTTCGACATACTGCCATTTTTCAACTTCACCCGGCAGCACATCAATAGTCCCCCGCGGCCGGTTTATTGAGCTCGGCAACTCTTAATTCCTCCTGTCACAGATCACATACGCATGAAGGGGTTATATTTCGCTTCATCGCCAATTGTGGTCATTGGCCCATGCCCCGGAAAAACCGACGTGATGGGGGGGAAGATCATTAATTTTGTTTTAATCATTCCGATCAGTTGAATGTAGTTTCCGCCGGGAAAATCCGTACGGCCGATGGAACCCGCAAAAAGAGTATCCCCCGTTAACAAATTGTTTTCAACTTTCAGGGTAATCCCGCCCTGTGTATGCCCGGGTGTGTGGATAACCTCAATGGTCAGTTTGCCCACCTGTATCTTATCGCCCTCTTCTAAGAGGCGGTCCGCTGCCTTAACCTTCATTTCTCCCCCCGTCATCCAGGAGAGGTTGCTGTTCGGGTTCGTCAGCATATCGGCGTCCTTGGTATGGATCAACACCTGTGCGCCCGTCTGCTCGTAGATTCCGCTTACAGCGCCAATATGATCGATATGTCCGTGGGTCAAAATAATGTACTTGCAGTTCAGATTCAGCTTTTTCAGCCACTGCATAATCCTGGGCGCATCGGCGCCGGGGTCAATCACTGCGGCGTCCCTGGTCTCCTCACAGCCTATAATATAGCAGTTCGCCGCTATAGGGCCCACTTCAAAACCTTTTATGATCAACAAGCATACCTCCTATGCTTTAAAAGCTCTTTTTACTGTCTATAAGTATTGTAACCGGTCCGTCATTTATAATTTCAACTTTCATGTAAGCCTGAAATTCTCCCGTGGCTACCCGGATGCCTCTCGCTTTCAGCCAATCCGGATCCAATCTCCCCTATTTTGAAACCGTCCACGCTCACCGCCGCTCTGGATACCCTCTGCACAACCGCCCGCAATTATTAAGCACTCCTTCTAACTGGTCCTTTTTACCTCGTAGACATCTTTGACACGGTTTAGCCTGCTCACAAGATAATCAAGCTCTTCCTTATTCTTCATCTCCATAACCATTTCAATTATGGCCACATTGTTTTTCTTTCCTCCCCGGGCGGTCACCCAGTTGGCGCTCATCTTCATCTCGGTTAATATCGCCATTACGTCGCTTAACAGTCCCGCCCTGTCCGTTGCCCACACCTCCAGCTTAACCTGGAAAGGAAACCTGAAATCCTGACTCCAAACGGCCTCGGCAAGCCTCTCCTGGTCACCTTTTTGAAATTGGCCCAGGTTGCGGCAGTCACTACGGTGAATCGACACGCCCCGCCCCCTAGTAACGTAGCCCACTATCGGATCGCCGGGCACAGGTTTGCAGCAGTGAGCCAGCCTGACGAGCAGATTATCCATCCCCCTTACAGTAACACCCTGGGTTGTCTGGTTTTTAACAGGCGCAAACGTCTCAGGTTTCAGCTGCTGCAGTTCTTCCTCCAGTGAGGCCTGCACAGGCTTGACAGTGTCTTCTTTTAGCTTGTTAATTACCGTCAGCGGACTCACGGCGCCGTTGCCGATTGACGCGTAGAGGTCCTCAACCGTAAATATATTCAGCCGGCGGGCCATTTCCATGAGTTTTTCGTTTTTCAATATTTCCAGGCTGAGGCCCTGCTTCTTTATCTCCCTGTCCAGCATATCCCGCCCTTTGACGGAATTTTCATCACGCAGTTCTCTTTTAAACCACTGCTTGATCCGTGACTTGGCCTGGGAGGTTTTAACTAGGGTCAGCCAGTCCCGGCTTGGGCCGGAAGATTGTTTTGAAGTAATAATTTCAACTATATCGCCGTTTTTAAGTTTATAGTCCAGTGTTGTAATCCGCCCGTTGACTTTTGCCCCCGCACAGCGGTGTCCCACCTCGGTATGTATGCGGTAGGCAAAATCTATCGGCACGGATCCGTTGGGAAACTCAAAAACCTCGCCCTTGGGAGTAAAAACGAAGACAACATCTGAAAACAGGTCTATCTTAAGCGACTCCATAAACTCACGCGCATCGCGCAGTTCATGCTGCCATTCCAGAAGCTGGCGCAACCAGGCGAGTTTTTCGTCAAACTGCTTATCCGTCTGCCCGCCTTCCTTATAGCGCCAGTGAGCGGCAATACCATATTCGGCGGTGCGGTGCATCTCCGCAGTACGGATCTGAACTTCCAGAGGTTCGCCATTTCTCCCGATAACTATGGTATGCAGAGACTGGTACATATTTGACTTGGGCATGGCTATGTAGTCCTTGAACAGGCCGGGAATGGGCTTCCACAAAGTATGCACGATTCCCAAAGCCGCATAACATTCCTTTACTGAATCCACAACCAGCCTTACAGCCAGCACATCATAGATCTCGCTTAATTCCTTCTTCTGCCTGGCCATTTTTGAGTAGATGCTGTAAAGATGCTTGGGACGGCCTCCGACTTCGGCTTTTATCCCCATGCTTTCCAGCCTTTCCCGCAGCATGGCAATCACCCCGCGGATATACTCCTCACGCTTCTCCCAGGTGCTGGCGATCATTTTATCAATATCGAAATATTCACGGGGGTGGATATAGCGGAAGGCCAGGTCTTCCATTTCCCATTTAACCCTGTATATACCCAGTCTATGGGCCAGCGGAGCGAATATTTCCAGGGTCTCGGTAGCTATTTCCTTCTGTTTGAACTCGGGATGATAGCCGAGCGTGCGCATATTATGCAGGCGGTCGGCAAGTTTAATCAGAATTATCCGGATGTCCTTGGCCATGGCAAGAAACATTTTACGGAGATTTTCAGCCTGGTTCTCTTCTTTGGACTTAAACTCAAGCCGGCTTAACTTGGTTACCCCGTCAACAAGAAGGGCGATTTCGTTTCCAAATTCTTTTTCGATTTGTTCTAAAGTAACCTGCGTGTCTTCAACAACATCATGCAGGAGCCCTGCCGCCAACGTCTCCAAATCAAGCTCCAACTCGGCTAAAACAAAGGCCACAGCAAGGGGGTGAAGGATAAACGGCTCGCCTGAAATCCTTTTCTGATTGCTGTGCGCGTCGCTTGCAAACTCATACGCCCTGTTGAGCAAAGAAAGATCGGCATTTTTATTATAGAGGGAGACTTTCTTTATAAGTTCCTGCGGCATGTTTTATCCCTCTTTTTCTGCTGCCCAATTTACTAAAATTATACTATAAAAAAATACCAGTGTCATTCCTGGTATTCCATAATGCCTTCCTTATAACTCAACGTTTGGCCAGGCAGATAAATTTAATATATCCTGCTGCCAGGTTACGGCCCTGTCTCTGGATGCCTGGCCCCAGCAAAATATCCTTGAATCATCTAATTTCAGTTTTCCTTTTGGAGCGGGGGACAATGCGACAATCGATTCCTCATCTATTTCCCGTTCCACCAACAGACCAAGTTCATGCAGAACAGCCAGGCCTATCCCCGTCGTATACTCCCTGGCCCATTTCAAACCCGCCTTTTGAAGAGCCATAGTAAGTTCAGTCAAAACGCGTTCTGTAGCGAAGTTATTAAACTGACGCATCAACGTGTAAAGGCGCGCCAGAAAATCCCTGTCCGGCGCCAGTGAAGAAAGATAATCCCGGAATTTGTTTCTATCTCCTTCCCCAAACATAAGAAAGATACTTCTTTTATCACGCTGCGGTCCTTTTACAGCCAGATTCCATTCCTGTTCGCCGCAGGGCAGGTCATAAACAACCAGTTGGTCTATTTCATTACTTTCAAGGGACGGATAAAGTCCTGCAGTCGCAACAAGTGTTTTAACCGAACCCCCGGCAAAAAAATACAGGATAGCCTCGCGTTCTGCCGGTGAAATCCAGCGGTGCAGAAAAGCAGCGGAACACCTGCTTGATTTACGCAGGTAAGAGGCAAGTTCAATGGTCCTGTAGGCGCAGTCAACCAGGACAAGGGTTCGTTTTCCGCCGCCGGCAAGCCCGGACAGAGTCGATGGTCTGCCGGTTGTATTTCGCAGATCTACTAGCGGCGCTTTTTCCAGGTTGACAACACCCGATTCGGGCGAAGGCTGAGCACAATCTTCGCACCAGCCTGGTAAAAAGACACGATTGTACAGTCTTTTATATTCCTGAAACCAGTTCAAAGCAAAGTCCGGCAGGGCCATTTTATTCCAATCGTCCGCCAAATGCTCTGATGCGGAATCAAACAGGGCATCCAGAAACAAACCGCAGCCATTGGCCGGCCCTGAAATCTCACACGCCGCCGTCTGTGACTCGCCAGTCTCAAAACAGATCATTTCTCCCAGTTTCTCTGCATGAGGTGTGATTATTTCTTTTACATCCAACTCAACGCTGGTAATACCGTTCCAATGGTTGAGAACCGGCGTGCAGATCAGATCAACAACCTTGCCCTGGACGGATCCGCCATTTGCGCCTGCCAGGCGAAAGCCTATTCCGTCCCTGATTGCGCCCTCCTGCTGAAGAGTTAATTTTAAATGGCTTCCGTCTTTGCCAACTCCTCGGGAACGCAGAACCGTTACCTCAGGACACCCGATAACCGGTTGAGGGTTGCCCTGCCCAAAAGGAGCCAAAAGAGTTATTTCCGAAGCAAGCTGTTCGGTAATTTCAGCAAGGGTCAGTACTTCTTCAACCTCTGGGATTGAGGGAGTATGTTCGTGGCTCAGCAGGTCTTTTGCATATTCGTTAATTGCCCGCCGGAAATTATCCAACTGGTTAACTCCTAAAGAAAAGCCCGCAGCCCCGGAGTGGCCGCCAAATTCAACAAGGTATTCGCTGCAGTTGGCCAGAGCTTCGTAAAGATCGAAACCGGGGACGCTGCGCCCTGAACCCTTGCCCATATCTTCTTCCAGGGAGATCAGTAAAACGGGCCGCCCGAGAAGATCAGTCAGGCGTGAAGCAACTATTCCGATTACACCCTGGTGCCAGCCTTGATCAGCCGCAACCAGCACTTCCGATTCAGCTAAAAAACGGTCTTCTTTCATCAGTTTATGGACTCCCTCCTGAACACCGGCTTCAACCTCCTGCCTTGTGCGGTTGCATTTATCCAGTTCCGCCGCCAGTTCGGCAGCCTTAGCCGGATCTCCGGCAAGCAAAAGTTCAACCGCCTGCCTGGCGCTTCCCATTCTGCCCGGAGCGTTCAAGCGGGGTACGATAATGAAACTGATCTCCTTCGTTTCAAATTTATCTTTTCTTAAACCGCCTACTGCCATGATAGCCTTAATGCCGGCGTTTGCAGGGCCGCCATTTAAAAAACCCAGGCCGCTTTTAACCAGGATGCGGTTCTCTCCTGTCAGTGAAACAACATCCGCCACAGTCCCTATACAGGCAAGCTCGACATATTCCTGCCAGTCAACTTTAGTCCCGGGATTATATTGAAAGAAAAGAGCCTGGACGAGCTTGAAAGCGACACCGACTCCGGCCAGGTCTTTAAACGGGTAGGCGCAATCAGATCGCTTCGGGTTTAAAACCGCTGCTGCTTCGGGTAATTTTGCAGCCATATGGTGATGATCCGTGATTACAAAATCTGGCCCGCCCAATTCATTTGCCATGGACACAACGCCAGCTCCGCCGATGCCGCAGTCAACAGTAACAACCAGGCTGACACCCTCGTCCCTGGCCCATCCGACAAACTGCCTGTTTAAACCGTAGCCCTCGTTAAGGCGTTCCGGGATATAATAGCCGGCTTCTGCGCCCAACTGTCTTAGAGCTTTAGTTAAAAGCGCCGTCCCTGTAATTCCGTCGGCGTCATAATCCCCATAGACGAGAATTTTTTCCCCTTTCTTGACAGCGTTGAGGATTCTGTTTACAGCAGGTTCCATGTCCTTCATGAGGTAGGGGTTATGCAGCCGCTCCAGTGATCCTTCAAGAAAATCCCTCGCGTCCTCAACCGTATTAACGCCGCGGTTTAAAAGTAACGAGGCCAGGGTTGGGGAAATATTTAACTCCCTGGGCAGAATGCGCTGAAGCAGAGGATCAACTGTTTTTTTTCGCCAACTTCTTTTTTCTGTCATGAAAGCCATACCACCTTAAAAGAATTATAGTAAAGAATGGCAGGCATGGCAACCGCCAATAAGAGGGCAATAGAAATACTAGACAGTGGAAACTATTTTGAAGTCGTTAAACTCCCCGGTAAATGGCTCTACATCAATATCGATCTTTTCAATGAACGCTCCCGGCGGACCCTGCCGGCAGCGGCGTATTGCTTCATCTATGGCATCCGGCCCGCCCTCCATAATCGCCTCGACACGTCCGTCGCGCCTGTTTCTAACCCATCCCTTCACGCCTGTTTCCCAGGCTGTTTCCCGCACAAAAACCCGGTAGTAAACACCCTGAACACGGCCGCTTACAAAAAAATGTTTGCGAAGCATATAAGCCCCCCCTGGTTATACTAATACAGGTGGTTAAGTTTGAAATTTTCCAGTGAGGAATTGAATATACTGCTCGACTACTTTATTGATCAGCAGGAAGACATTGCCGGGGGAGACCTTAATTTTGCCAGTTACTATTCCTGTCCGTCACAAACCGTTCAAAGACTTGAATACATTATCGAAAAATCCCTTTCGGAAGCCGGCGGACTTTCTGATCCGCTCTTTCATCTCCTGGTAGTCAGGGGACTGCTGGCTATGTACCTTTCAGACCCAAAAGTAAAAGCCCAGAATTTCCTGGCTGCTGCCGAAATCCTGCTCCGCTCCGCGGGAAACGGTTGTATTTACCTTCATCGCTTCTGTTCTTCTTTTCGCCGGGCAGGCCTTATTTAAACCTTATTTGCCTGCCAGTTCGACTTTAGCCAGCGGCGTATATACAGGTCCCCGGCGGTTTAGTTCACTCTGCATCAGGTCCACGGATCTTACCTTTAAACTGCCAATCTGCTCAACCTCGGGGCTCATTTCATTAACTTTCGTGACAAACGCTTCCGAACCCTTCCCGAATCGCAGGCGGGCAAGCGTCAGGTGCGGAGAAAAAGGCCGCTTTTCCAGCTGAAAACCATGGGCAAGGTGGGCACTGTTGATCAGTTCATAAATTTTCTGAAGCCTGCCCAGTTCTCCCTGCAGGCCCACCCAGAGCACCCGTGGCCGCGCGGATCCGGGGAAAAATCCCATCCCAAGGGGACGGACCGTAAACACCGGAACGCCGGCAAGCGCAGCCTTAACCGAATCCACAAGGCCAGGCACGGCTGACACTTCCACATTGCCTAGAAATTTAAGCGTGAAGTGGAGGTTTTCTTCCTCGGCCCACTTTACATCGCAGGGAATGTCCCTAAGCTTCAACTGAATACCGTTAAGTTTCCTTTTTGTCTCAAACGGAAGATTGACAGCCCAAAAAAGTCGTAACTGCTGCATTCAAACCCACCCCCAACAAAAAATAACGCCTGACGTTTCTTTTGTCAAGAATTATGTCGAATGATGATATAATTATAAAAATATCTTTTCCAAATATATCATTAAATATATAATGAATTTGTATTTTGCTATATATTGCCTTTTGGAGACGGATTAATGTTAGCCACCGTTAAAAGCACAGCTCTTACCGGCCTTGACGGTCATGTTATCCAGGTTGAAGTTGACGTGGCCAACGGCCTGCCCTGTTTCGACCTGGTAGGACTGCCTGATCCTGCGGTCAAAGAGTCGCGGGACAGGGTGCGTGCAGCCATCAGAAACTCCGGGTTTCAATATCCCCTCCAGCGGATTACTGTAAACCTCGCTCCTGCGGATATGCGCAAAGAGGGACCATTATACGATCTGCCGATTGCGGCTGGTATTCTTGCCGCTACCGCCCAGATTGAGCCGGATGCGCTCTCAAGGTTCATTCTAATTGGAGAGCTTTCCCTGAACGGGAGTCTTCGCAGGGTGACCGGTGTTCTGCCGAATACATTGGCTGCCAGGGAAGGGGGGGTCGGTGAAATAATCGTACCGTCTGAAAATGCTGCTGAAGCTGCATTGGTCCATGACATCAGGGTTTATCCAGTTGAAAATCTTGAACAGCTTGTCCGCTTCTTAAGAGGAGAGGAAGATATTCCTGCTTTTAACTTAGACATCTCTCAACTAACCGGCTGCGGGGAAGTGGTAATTGAGGATATGAACGACGTCCGCGGCCAGATCGCAGCTCGCCGTGCGCTGGAAGTGTCTGCCGCCGGAGGACATAATTTGCTCATGCTGGGGAGCCCCGGATCAGGTAAGACTATGCTGGCCAGGCGACTGCCTGGTATTCTACCAGATCTTTCGTTTGAGGAATCCCTGGAGGTAACCAAAATATACAGCCTTGCCGGCCTGATCAAACCCGGTCAGCCCCTGATCATACAAAGGCCTTTCCGATCCCCGCACCACAGCGCATCATCCGTAGGTCTTATTGGAGGGGGGAGGCGCCCGCGTCCCGGAGAGATCAGCCTTGCCCACAATGGTGTTTTATTTCTTGATGAACTGCCCGAATTCCCCAGGGAAGCCCTGGAATCGCTTCGCCAACCACTGGAAGACGGCATTATAACAATATCACGAGTCAGCAGCGTGGCCACATTTCCTGCCAGGCTTATGCTTGTTGGCGCAATGAACCCCTGCCCCTGCGGTTTTTTTGGAGATCCTACACATGCCTGCACCTGTACCCCGTACCAAATCCAAAGATATATCAGCCGCATTTCCGGCCCTTTGCTTGACAGGATAGACATCCACCTGGAAGTTCCGCGTCTGCCTTACCTTGAACTGGCGGAAGAAAAACAAAATGAATCCTCTTCCGCAATAAAAGAAAGGGTCGTTAAGGCCAGAGAAATTCAGAAGGAAAGGTTCGGCAATAAATCCATAACCTGCAATGCGATGATGAGGCCCCAGCAGGTAAGAAAGTTTTGTAACCTAAGCAAGGAAGCCAGGCTTCTCTTAAGGGGCGCTTTCACACAGCTGAACCTTAGCGCACGGGCACATGACCGTATATTAAAGGTCTCACGAACCATTGCAGACCTCGACGAGTCCGGTCAGATTGAATCGGTCCACCTAGCGGAGGCAATTCAATACCGCAGTCTGGAAAGAAAATACTGGTTTGGAGCAAGCTAAAGAACTTTAAAAGAAAAAACCCCCGGTTGCCCGTGGACTCTAGGTTTTACAATTTAACAGCTAAGTTGATTAGAACAGAAAATCCTTATCCTGCAGGCGCACCGGTTAAAGAAAGTTCACACGTCTTGTGGATTTCCACGGGTTGAAGGAGCAACTGCCTGGAACAGAACTTGAGGAAGCCCGCTGTGGAACGCTGTGCAATCGGCAGCAGGACCGCTGTAACCTGCTGGTAATCATTGAAAGAGCGCAGCCTGCTGTAATATTTTCCAGCAAGCCTGGCATTTTCGATTATCCAATCCTGTGGCGTGTCCCTATGATCATATATCCCCGCCGACTGAACCCTGAACTGAAGCTTCCTTTTCTCCACCCAGTTTTCATAGGCCTGGTGGCCGTTGCAGATTATACAGGAGGCGTGGTGAGGAACACAAGCGTCCTGTACAAGATGTGCGGCGGCTCCAATCATGAACATTGCCTTATTGAAATTTCCGCTCTGCCAATAGCTGATAGCCTTCTTATAATAAACCTCGCATTTCTGGGCTGAACTGGCCCAGGGCCAGATGCCGCGCCTAGTCTCCGGGTTGTAATGATGGCACGTGCTGCGCCAGCCCTTATCCGCCCAGACAACCCCCTTGTCCAGGTCGTTGGCAAACCGGTTGAACAGCTTGGCTTCACGTTCATATCCGTCATTTTTCAGGATAATCCGCCCCTGCAGGTTACAAAAGACATGCGTTGTGCTTGCTCCCCAGATCTGCCTGGGGATAGTAAGCAGCGCCGCATAGAGAGGGATGTCCTTTAAAGGATCAATTAAACTCAAGATAGAAAAGTCCAACGGTTCACCCGCTTAAAGCTATAAACTAAGTTATTGTAGCTATCATATAGAATGGCTGGTTGAATGTCAACCGAAGGGTTATTTTTCGTGTGAATCTTGCAAATTCTAAGTTTTCCAGCTAAAATGATAAAAAATAGCAGAAATGGAGCTTTTGCTTTGAAGAAAGTAGTCAGTGTAAGCCTCGGTTCATCTACAAGGGACCACAAAGTACAGGTGGAATTACTGGGGGAACAGTTCGAAATCAGCCGGCTGGGAACAGACGGTGATTTGGAGAAGGCAATCAATGTCCTAAAAAGCTTGGACGGTAAAGTAGACGCAATCGGCCTGGGAGGAATCGACATTTACCTTTACGCCGGCAAAAAACGCTATGCCATAAAGGATGCCTTGAAGCTCGTCAGGGCTGTTAAGGAAACTCCGGTTGTAGACGGAAGCGGCCTTAAAAACACTCTTGAGCGTCAAACAATAGCTTACCTGAAAGAAAACACCGATCTCCTTCCTGACGGGGCGCCGGTCCTGATGGTCAGCGGTGTGGACCGTTTCGGCATGGCAGAAGCGCTTGTAGAAGCCGGCTGCAATGTAACCTTTGGAGACCTGATTTTTGCCCTGGGCATCCCATGCCCAATCCGGTCCCTGTCGAGCCTGGTAATACTTGCCCGCATCCTTCTGCCAATCATTGTCAGAATGCCCTTTAAAATGCTCTATCCCACGGGAACAAAGCAGGAAGGCGCCAATGAAGACAAAGTAAAGAAATACAGCAGCTATTACCAGAACGCAAGAGTTATCGCAGGAGATTTTCACTTCATCAGGCGCTACCTTCCGGCGCTTACCGGTCAGGTAATTATAACGAATACTACCACACCTAAAGATGTGGAATTCTTAACCCAAAAGGGCGCCGGTTACCTGATTACCTCGACTCCCGAGTTTGAAGGGCGTTCATTTGGCACAAACGTAATTGAAGGTGTGCTGGTATCGATTCTAAAAAAACCCTGGGACCAGATAAAGCCGGATGAATATACAAAACTTCTCGAAGAACTGCATTTTACGCCTCGCTTTAATAAATTGCAGCAAGGCGCCTAGGTAATAAAACGGTTAGGCAAGCTGTCTATGATATTTTATTGTTATTTCAAGACTTTTTTCTAGTGTATACTGTTGAATAAAATTAAAGGCGTTAATCTTATTTATATCTGCCTGACTTCTAAGGGGATCCCCTTGTCTGGGTTCAGTGCGGATAGGTTTAATACCCCCCGTATTCTTTTCTAGAAGTTCGCTTAAAATATTAGCTAACGAATTTATGGTCGTAGTTTTTCCAGAACCAACATTCACTGACCCCGTAATATCATTTGAAACGGTTAAGATATTAGCCGTTACTACATCTTTTACAAAGATAAAATCCCTTGTCTGTTCTCCATCACCATAGATTACAGGGCTTTCTTTAGCTAACAGCTTTCTAATAAATATAGGTATTACCGCTGCATACTGTGATTCCGGGTCCTGGCGCGGGCCGTAAACATTAAAATAACGCAGGGAAACTGTAGACAGGCCGTAAATTTCTGAAAATATTTTACAGTAATATTCACCTGTTATTTTGGATACCGCATAAGGGGATAAGGGTTGCGGAGTATATTCCTCTCTTAAGGGCATATTCGGGTTATTTCCATAAACAGCGGATGAGGAAGCGTAACCAACCTTTTTAGCTTTATTATCACGGGCTGCTGTTAGTACGTTTAGAGTACCCTTTATATTTACCTCATTAGTTGTTAAAGGGTCTGATATGCTTTTGGGTACCGATGTTACAGCGGCTTCATGGAAGATATAATCGGCGCCCTGGAAGGTTGACTGAAGAAGCGGCAGATCAGTTATACTGCCGTTGACAAACCGGACGTGTTTGTTGGTCAGAAATGGTTCTATATTCTCAAGCTTACCGGTAGAAAGATCGTCTATAATTATTGCCTCGTTATCCCTATATAACTCTTCAACTATATGAGATCCGATAAAGCCGGCTCCGCCGGTAATAACAACTCTTTTATTTTTAATTGTCATTTGCTCACCCCCAATTTATTTTATATCTCATAGCCCCCGGGATGCGCTTTATGCCACTTCCAGGCAGTTTCAATTATTGTGCGCAGGTCGTTCAGGTAAGGTTTCCAGTTCAGCTCCTTTTTAATCTTCTCTGAACTGGCCACCAAAACTGCAGGGTCTCCCGGGCGCCTTTCTATTATCTTTTTATTTAATTCTCTTCCTATAACCCCCTCGGTTGTATGGATTACTTTCTGAACAGAGTACCCCAAACCGTTTCCCAGATTGTATGTATTGGTTTTTGCGCCATTGGCGAGAGCTTCGACAGCCAGGATATGGGCAGCAGCCAGATCAGTCACGTGAATGTAATCCCTGATGCAGGTTCCGTCCGGAGTAGGGTAGTCGCTGCCGAAAATCTTTATATCCGGCGCTAAGCAGAGAGCGGCTTTTAACACCAGGGGGATCAGATGTGTTTCAGGGTTATGGTCCTCTCCCAGTTCACCTTCAGGATCGGCGCCCGCAGCGTTAAAATAGCGCAGTGAAATGCACCTTAATCCATAGGCCTGGCTGTACCAGTTCATTGCGCCTTCCAGGGCAAGCTTTGTGGCCCCGTATGTATTGGTTGGTACGGTTGGATTATCTTCAAGAATCGGAATCACGGCCGGCTCGCCGTAAACAGCGGCAGTCGAAGAAAAGACAATGCTTTCTACTTTAGCATCGCGCATTGCGTCTAAAATGCTTAAGCCGTTAACCAGGTTGTTCCGGTAATATTCCGCAGGTTTTACCATCGATTCGCCAACCAGGCTGCTGGCGGCGAAGTGTACAATTGCCTCAATTTTTTCCGATTTTAACAGTTCTGTAAGAAACTTTTTGTTACCGATGTCGCCATGTATAAATTTTGCTTTTAAAACAGCCTTCCGGCGCCCCTTGCTCAGGTTGTCCAGAACTATTACATGGTGGTTATTCTTGATTAGTTCCTTTACGGTATGGCTGCCGATATAACCGGCGCCTCCGGTGACCAGTATATTCATCTTTTTTTATAGATATCCTTCCGTTTTTTTGCAAGTATCTTTAGTATTACATTTACTTTCTTTTTTTGTGTTGGAAATTCCTTCTTGAATTTTGTGAAGCTTAGATGATTATATGTCATTGACAAATATCGGACAATAAGATATTCTGATGATCAGAGGTGATTGTTCGTGAATGCTGAAACCATAAAAGTTGGAAAAAGGGGAGCAGTAGTAATTCCTGCCGGCTTGCGCAAGGAATACAGTCTGGAAGAAGGGACTCTGTTGATTGCGGAACCGCGGCCGGAGGGCATTCTTTTGCGTCCTGGGGTGGCTCTGTCTGTTGAAATTTATACACCGGAGAGAAAGGCGCAGTTTTTATTAAATAATGCTTTAACTGCGGAAGACTACGCATGGGCGGTATCCGAGGTAAAAAAGCTTGGTTTGGACCCGGAAAATATACCGCATGAAAGGTCCGGCAATATTTAATGAACCGGTTGTTTTTGGACGCCAACGTATTGTTTTCCATAGCCTACGGGAGTCCCAGCCTGGAAGTGTTCCGGAAGATGAGCAGACAGAAACAGTGCAGATTACTGGCATCCGCCTATGTAATTGAAGAAGCTATACGTAACCTTTCCAGCCCTGGGCAGTTCAAACGGCTTAAAGATTTGTTGGCGGAAGTGGAGATAGTTCCGGATGCCGACCCGAAAATGCCCTGTCCGGCAATCCTGCCGGAAAAAGATCGCCCCGTGCTTCTAGCTGCTGTGCAAGCACGCTCCACGCATTTAATCACTGGGGATCTACAGTACTTTAGCGCCTATCGAGGTCAAATTATCCAGGGTGTCCTTATTTGTACGCCCAGGGATTATTTGCAGATCATACGTGGTAGTAGTTGACGCTTCTATAATTTATATATATAATTTAAGAAATGTAAAAATAATGCGAAGCAGAAGCCGTCCGCTTCTCACCTTAAAGCGCCTTCCGGCTGTAAATAAGGTAAAGAATATTTCTTAGCGAGGAAGCGGGACAGGTATTGCCGCTTTTATTTTTTATTAAAATCTCCAGGAGGTTGTAAATATTATCAAAGACTTCCGTGTCAATGAAGAGATCAAAGTAAAAGAAGTAAGAATGGTGGACTCGGACGGCAATCAATTGGGGATCATGTCCCTGGCCAGCGCCCTGCGCCTGGCCGAGGAAAAAGAGAAGGACTTGGTCGAGATTGCGCCGCAGGCAAAACCGCCGGTGTGCCGCTTAATGGACTACGGTAAGTACAAGTACGAACAGAGCAAAAGAGAAAAGGAAGCCCGCAAAAAGCAGCACATTGTCAGCATCAAGGAGATAAAATTAAGACCTGGAATCGAGGAGCATGACTTTCTGGTCAAGGCAAATAATGTGGCCCGCTTCTTGAAAGACGGAGATAAAGTTAAAGCCACAATCATGTTCCGGGGGCGTGAAATTGTCCACCCCCGCCTGGGACAGAATATTTTAGACCGCCTGGCCGAACATGTCAAGGAGCACTCCACGATAGAAAGACATGCCAGGCTGGAAGGCAAAAATATGATTATGATCCTGGCGCCGAAACAAGAAATCAAGCAGGAATCAAAACAGCAGTAGAAAAGAGGTATTCATCTTGCCAAAAATCAAAAGTCACCGGGGCGCGGCAAAACGTATAAAAAGAACCGCCTCGGGTAAGTTCAAGGCTTTTCATGCTTTTCGCAGTCACCTTCTGGGATACAAGAGTTCCCACCGTAAAAGAAGGCTGCGCAAATCAATTCTGGTCAGCCCCGTGGATATAAGAAAAGCACGCCGGCTGTTGCCATCCTAAAAAAAGAATCTACGGGAGGGGTTTTATAAATGCCACGGGCGAACAGCAGTGTTATATCCCATATGAGGCATAAAAAAGTCTTAAAACTTGCCAAGGGATACCGGGGTTCAAAAAGTAAATTATTCAGGGTAGCAAAGGAACAGGTTATGAAGTCCCTGTCCTATGCATACCGGGACCGCAAGGTCAGAGCCAGAAACTTCCGCCGTTTATGGATCGCGCGCATTAATGCCGCGGCAAGGATAAACGGCCTGTCATACAGCAAGTTTATCAACGGTTTGCATAAGGCGGGAGTGGAAATAAACAGAAAGATGCTGGCCGATCTGGCGGTCAACGATGCAAAGGCTTTCGACCAGCTTGTCGAAGTAGCTAAATCCAATCTTGGAGCATAAAAACAGACATCCGGCAAAAAGATATACAAGACAAATCAGCGCTGACGGTTAAAGTCGGCGCACTGTTTTGTAAAGGTGGAAAAGGTTGGGGATTAAGACATGAAGCAATTTGCCGTAATTGGCCTGGGCCGGTTCGGGGCAAGTGTCGCCAGGACACTTGCAAAAATGGGGCACGAAGTTCTGGCGGTGGATGACGACGAGGAAATAGTCAATAGCGTTGCTGAAGAAGTTGCCTATGTAGCACAGGCTAACGTACTGGATGAACGGGCGCTCAAATCATTGGGGCTTCGTAATTTTGACACGGTAATCGTTGCTATCGGGCATGAGGTTAAAGCAAGCATTCTGGTTACGGTAATGCTTAAGGAAATGGGCGTTGGCAAAATAGTTGCCAAGGCTAACGACGAACTTCACGGCAGGGTGCTCCAAAAGGTCGGGGCTGATTTAGTGGTCTTTCCTGAGCGCGAGATGGGCATAAGAGTTGCCCATTCCCTGGTATCCCGCAATATTATCGACCAGATCCACCTCTCGCCGGAATACAGTATCGCTGAAATGGTTGCCCCGTCCAGTTTTATCGGCAAATCACTGATGGAGTCCGCCATGCGCCAGAAACATGGCATTACCGTAATAGCCATCCGCCGCGGCGATGATCTCATTATTTCTCCTGACGCAAACCAGGTTGTCCAAAAAGGGGACATACTGCTGGTTATCGGCAGCGACGCCAAACTGGAAAGAATCGGGGGATAACTTTCAATGCCAGTCAGCAGCCTGCAGAACCCCCTGGTTAAATATATCAGCCGCCTTTATCGCCCCCGTTTTGGAAAGAAAGAGGGCAGGTTCATCATCGAAGGCAGCCTGATGATCAGTGAGGCTCTCCATTACAACTGGCCGGTGGAACAGATAGTCTGCACACCTGCCTGGCAGGAAAGTAACCGGGGAAGGTTGGTTCAGGAGCCGGCGAATGCCGCCGGTATTGAACTCATCCAGGTAAGTCAGGAGGTTTTCAAAAAACTTTCCGCAACTAAAACCCCCCAGGGGGTTTTAGCCGTTCTTAGGCGCAAAGAAAAAGAGCTGGATCAGCTGGCTTCCGAAAACCCTACGCTGGTTGTCCTCGTCGACAGGGTGCAGGATCCTGGCAATGTCGGCACAATTATTCGGAGCGCCGACGCCGCCGGAGCGCAGGGCGTAATTCTGCTCAAAGGAACAGCAGACCTTTACAACCCGAAGACTTTAAGGGCAACTATGGGTTCCTTTTTTCATATTCCCGTAATTGAAGTTGAATCAATTGGCGAAGCGCAGCGTTTTACAAAGACAGCCGGCCTGCAGTTAGTCGCGGGATCACCGTATGCAAAGCAGACTGTTATCTCCTGCGACCTCAAGACGCCCACAGTTATAGCTGTGGGAAGCGAGTCGGGCGGCTGCTCCGAAGAACTGTTGAACATCTGTGATTTCGTAGTAAATATTCCCATGCCGGGACATGCGGAGTCCTTAAACGCGGCGGTTGCTGTGTCGATAATACTTTATGAAGCAGTTCGCCAGCGTTTTTGATCACCTTAATTTGTTGTTTTAGAAAATTGCTTGTGATATAATTGGCCCGTAGGTTAACAAAAAAAGACATCTTGAGGTCCCCAAAAATTATGGAAGGGTCGTGAACTTATGTTATTTCCCGCCGAGTTTTTTTGGAGGCTTTTCGTAGCAACCGGTTCTGTTAAAGCCTATATCCTTTACAGGAGGTACGCATTGCATTAAATATATTGATGTGTAACATATGCTTAAATGAAGTATGCCCGCCTGCCCGGAGAAATATTTCCAATATTTCCAAGCTGCATAAACTATTATATTTTAACTGAGAATGGCTTTAAAATAGTCCCTAGTGGATGTTTTTTTATTTTTGGACTAATCTTCATAAAAAGGGTGACGAAATGTTTTGGAAGAGAAATTACAAAAGATTGCTGCTGAAGCTGTAAACCTGCTGTCTTCGTCTCAAGATCTTGAGGAGATCGAAAAGATTCGCGTCCGTTTTCTGGGCAGAAAGGGAGAACTTACCCAGGTGCTTCGGGGTATGGGGGCGCTTGATGAAAAAGACAGGCCGCGCATCGGACAGCTGGCCAACGAAATAAGGGCAAGGATAGAGGAAGAGTTAACCGAACGGACGGCATTGGTCAAAGAGAAAACAATCCGCTCCCGTTTACTGGAAGAGGCCCTCGATATAAGCCTGCCGGGAACGGCGCCGGCGCACGGCAGAATTCACCCCATTACCAGGGTTAGGCGCCAGATAGAAGATATTTTCCTTGGCCTCGGATTTGAGATTGCCGAAGGTCCTGAAATCGAGCTTGACTATTATAATTTTGAAGCCCTCAATTTTCCCAAAGACCATCCGGCCAGAGACATGCAGGATACTTTCTTTATCGGAGAGGAATTCCTGCTGCGCACGCATACTTCACCCGTTCAGGTACGGACCATGGAGCGGACCGCCCCTGCTATCCCGGTTAAGATAATTTCGCCGGGCAAGGTCTACAGGCGGGATGACGACGCCACCCATTCGCCCATGTTCCAGCAGGTGGAAGGACTGCTAATTGATACAAGAATTACTTTTGGCGACCTGAAGGGAATTCTGGGGCTCTTTGCCAAAGAAATGTTCGGGCCGGCAACGCTGACCCGCTTCAGGGCCAGTTTCTTCCCGTTCACGGAACCAAGCGCAGAAGTTGACATTTCCTGCGTGATGTGCGGCGGTCGTGGATGCAGGGTTTGCTCACAGACAGGCTGGCTGGAAATACTGGGCTGCGGTTCTGTTCACCCCAGAGTGCTGGAGATGTCCGGCTATAACCCCGAGGAAGTCTCCGGTTTTGCTTTCGGCATGGGCGTGGAAAGAGTGGCCATGCTCAAATACGGAATTGACGATATCCGTTTGTTTTACGACAACGATCTTCGTTTTCTCAACCAGTTTTAGTCTCTAAGGGACATAATTAAGGAGGTTTAATGCGTTTTGCGAGTTTCACTTAATTGGCTGAAGGATTTCGTGAATGTAACTGTTTCTCCGCTTGAATTGGCTGAGAGGCTGACTCTGGCAGGTTTGGCTGTTGAAGGCATTGAAAACCCAGGAGAAGGCATCACAAAGGTTTTTACGGGACAAATTTTAAGAATTGAACGGCATCCCAATGCAGACAGGCTTTTAATCTGTGAAATCTCCTTCGGCGACAGCGAGCCTTTGAAAATAGTCACCGGCGCGCCAAATGTGCAGGAAGGGCAAATTGTCCCCGTAGCTCTTGAAGGCGCCACACTGGCAGGCGGTTTGGTCATCAAGCGCGCAAAATTAAGGGGTGTTGAATCCAGGGGGATGCTCTGCTCGGGACAGGAACTCGGTCTGGACGCTAAGTCACTGCCCCCCGAACAGGCTCACGGCGTGATGATCCTGCCTGCAGATACGCCTCCCGGCCTGGACATAAAACCTCTTCTCGGCCTGGACGACACTATTTTAGAGCTTGAACTGACCCCAAACCGCGGCGATTGCTTGTCTATGCTCGGCGCTGCCAGGGAAGTAGCCGCAATTTTAAAACTTCCCTTAAATTATACACCTCCAAAAGTTGAAGAATCACTTCCACCCTGCGCGGATAGGGTAAAAGTTGACATAGAAGAACCGCGCCTGTGCCGCCGCTACGTGGCGCGCCTGATGACCGGTGTCAAGGTGGGGCCGTCCCCGCTGTGGATGCAGAAGCGTTTGCGGGCCGCCGGTGTCCGCCCGATCAGCAATGTTGTCGATGTGACAAACTATGTAATGATGGAATTTGGCCAGCCTCTCCATGCTTTTGACTATGATACCCTGCTTGAAGGCCGGATAGTGGTGCGCAGGGCTGCGGAAAATGAGATCCTTGTTTCTCTGGACGGGATCAACAGGGAACTTACTACCGATATGCTAATTATCGCCGGCGCCAAAAACCCGGTTGCCATTGCGGGAGTTATGGGCGGCCTTGAAACAGAAGTAACTGATCAAACTGCAAACGTCCTTTTGGAATCTGCCTATTTCAACCCTGCCAGCATAAGGCGCACATCCAAAATACTCGGTCTTCGCTCGGACGCCTCACAAAGATTTGAAGGGGGCATCGATCTGGCGGGCTGCCGCAGATCTGCCGACAGGGCCGTACAACTTCTTCAGCAGATTTCCGGTGTTCAGGTACTGGAAGGAGCAGTGGACAATTACCCGGCGCCTGCAGAGCCAAAAATGATCTGCCTGCGCCCGGAAAGGACAAATTTCCTTTTGGGCACTGAAATAACCGGAGAAGAAATAGCAGATATTTTAACACGCCTCCAGTTCGATGTTAAGGATCCCGGCAGCGAACTAATCGTCGGGGCGCCCAGCTGGCGGAGCGACGTCAGCATGGAAGCCGACCTGGTTGAAGAAGTTGCCCGACTCCACGGATACAACCAGATCCCTGGAACTTTGCCAAATGCCCGAACAACGCTTGGCAAACGCACTCCAAACCAGCTGTTTAGGGAGAACATCAAAGATATACTTGCAGGCTGCGGTCTCAATGAGGTAATCACTTACAGCTTCTTTAATCCGGAAACGGCAGACCTTTACAAACTCTCCCCGGAAAGCGCTCTGCGCCGGACCGTCAAATTGCAGAACCCGCTGAGTGAGGAGCAGTCTGTCATGCGCACATGGATAACACCCGGCCTGGTAGAAGCGCTGAAGCGAAATTATAACCGGCAGATAAGATCCGGGGCTGTCTTTGAACTGGGCAGCGTGTTTGTACCGGCCTCACGGCTTCCGGAAGAAAAAACCATGCTTGCCGCAGCCGCCATGGGGGAAACTTCGGGAGGCTGGAACAGGAAAGTTATGCCGCTTGATTATTATTTTTTAAAAGGAGTTCTGGAAACTCTTTTTCAGCAGGTTGGTTTAACAGGCTTTTTCTTTGAAGCCGAATACTCCAATCCCAGTTTTCACCCCGGCCGGACCTCCAAGGTTTTTGCCGGAGAACAGGAACTGGGTATCCTTGGTGAACTGCATCCGGAAGTATTGGAAAAGCTCGATCTTCCCATACGGGTTGTTGTCTTTGAACTTGATCTGGACAAAATTGCCAACCTGGCCGCTACCGTTAGAAAATATCAGCCGCTGCCCCGTTTTCCATCCATGGAAAGGGATATTGCCGTATTGGCGCCCAGAGATGTGCCTGCAGAAAGGATTAGGGAAACTATAGGCCGGTCAGGAGGGCATACGCTGACATCCGTATCATTGTTTGATGTTTATGAGGGAGGACAGATCCAGGCCGGTTACCGGAGCCTTGCCTTTTCTTTGAAATTCCAGGCTGAGGACCGGACACTCACTGACGAAGAAGTGGCGAAATGTATGGATTCTGTCTCCGGAGAACTGGACCGCAAGTATGGGGCACGGCTTCGCACATAAATAGAGAGGTAAGGCGAACATGAGCACATAGACAGTTGGCTTCCCTAATGTAAAGCATTTTCAGAGTAGCTATATAAAAGTTTATCACAATGGCAGGAATTATTTCCCCGGGTGGCGAAAAATAAAAGAAAAGCCGGAAGGTGAAAATATATGGGCGAACCTGTTAACCGTGTCGAGGTTGAAATTTTAGGTGAGACATATATCTTAAAAGGCGATGAAACGCCTGAATACATGGAAATGCTTGCGCAATACGTCAACAAGAAAATGCGGCAGGTCATTGCGCTGAATCCAAAGCTCGGCACGTCCAAGGCGGCTGTTCTGGCGGCGATAAATACCGCCGACGAATTGATGAAAATGCAGAAGGAATATGAGCAGCAGCTTAGGGGAAAGCATAAAAAATAAGACGCCATGACAGAATAGCCATACAGAATAAAATGATTGCTCATGGAACATTTCCATGAGCATTTTGATCAGAAGAAGGCAGAATGGAGAAAAATGCTACGAAAGAAAGAAGAATGGCCTCTGAACAAACTGGCCGCATACTGCCGGTATCCTTTTATGGCAGGGATACCAGGACAGTTGCCCGGGAATTGCTCGGACACATCCTGGTCAGTAATAATTCTGATGGGATGACTTCCGGTATAATAGTAGAAACGGAAGCTTATCTTCAAAACGACCCTGCCTGCCATTCGGCAAAAGGTTTGACAAAACGAAACCGGGCTATGTTCGGCCCCCCGGGCTGCGCCTATATCTACTTTATTTACGGGATGTACTATTGTTTCAACGTAGTGACCAGGGAGCAGGGCATAGGAGAGGCCGTTTTGATCAGAGCGCTGGAACCCTTGGAGGGTATAGAACTTATGAAGGAAAGGCGGGGCAGGAATAAACTGGCCGAACTCTGCAGCGGTCCGGGACGGCTTGTCCAGGCAATGGGAATCGACAAAGGCTGGAATGGCCGGGATTTGACCGAAAATGGACTCTTCATCTGCGCCGCCGATGAGGTCGGGCATAAGATTGTCAGCACAACACGGATTGGTATAAGCGAGGGGAAAGAACTTCCCCTGCGTTTCTATATAGCCGGCAATCCCTTTGTTTCAAAAAGATGAGCACGCTTAGCAATACAGTTAACCTCCCTTAATACAAGTTAACTTTTGTGATAATTGCATTCCAGGTCAACTATCAACGGCAGGTGATCGGAAACCTGCGATTTTACAGTTGCGGCTCCGAGGACTGACCAGTGTCCGGAAACCATGATATTGTCCACAACATAAACGGGTTCATGAGACGGATAGGTAGGGATTGTTAACATGGAAAAGCTCAGAAGGCCATTCAGGCTTTTAAATTCCCCGGCTTCCGGCCCCGTATTGAAATCCCCCGCCAGGATAACAGGTCCCTTCAACGCGTTGACAATCTGCGCAATTTTTTCAACCTGAGTGCGGCGCTCATCACTGCTCAAGCCCAGGTGTGTGCTTAAAAAGTAGAAATCCGGATATTGCCCGATCTTAATCCTGGCGCATAAAAGCGCCCGTCGTTCTTTGACTTTGGAAAGGATAAGGTTATTATGACGGAGGATTCTTGAGCGGGATAAAATCGCATTGCCGTAACGCATAACTATACACCAGCTCTCGGCGCGGCCATACACATACCGCAGCCCGAGCATTTTGGCCAGCCTCTTGGCCTGGTTTGCAAAGCGGCTGCGGGGCATAAACATGTCCACTTCCTGCAGGGCAACCAAATCGGGACTGCTCTTTTTGATCACTGCGGCTGTTTCCGGCAGTGAGATGCCGGAAATCCCTTCACCGTGGTGTATATTATAGGTAAGTACACGGATAATTTTAATCAGATCCTTTTAAAACCATTTTCCTTGAATAAATTAACAAGAGGCAAGCAAGAACCGTCCCTACTTGCCCAATTAACAAGAGGCAAGCAAGAACCGTCCCTACTTGCCTACTTGCTAGGATGGTTATTAATCCGATAATATAATATGCAAAAAATTCTTTTTAGGAGCGCTGATTTTATTGCTCAAAAAACCTGAGCTTCTTGCCCCTGCGGGCGGATGGGAGTCCTTTGTTGCAGCAGTGCAAAACGGATCTGACGCAGTCTACCTGGGCGGCAGGATGTTCAACGCCCGCCGGTCAGCCGTCAATTTTGAAAACCAGGAGATAGCAAGGGCTATAGAATACGCTCATCTGCGGGGTGTGAAGGTATATGTCACCGTAAACATCCTTGTTGCCGACCGGGAAATGGAAGAAGTAGCCGGTTTTCTCCTGTTTCTATACAATGCCGGCGCTGACGCCATAATTGTCCAAGACCTCGGCCTGGCCGCGCTTGCCCGTGAGGTTGTCCCCCGGCTGACCCTTCACGCAAGCACACAGATGACAATCCACAACCTTCCGGGAGTTGAACTTTTATCCACCGCAGGTTTTAAGAGAGTTGTCCTGTCCCGGGAAATGAACCTGTCCGAAATTAGAGAAATCTGCGCCGCCGAAAAGGCAAAGATAGAAGTTTTCATCCATGGCGCTCTTTGTATCAGCTACTCCGGCAGGTGCCTGTTTTCCAGCATGATCGGCGGCCGGAGCGGCAACCGCGGAAGCTGCGCCCAGCCCTGCCGCCTGCCTTATACACTTACTGACGAAAAGGGGAGGGCGCTTGTCCTTGTCGGTCAGGAAAAAGCCGGGGATTATCTTTTAAGCCCGCGCGACCTCAATATGAGCGGGCATATTCCCGACCTTATCGGGGCTGGGATTGACGCCTTCAAGATTGAAGGCAGGATCAAGCGGCCGGAATACGTTGCCGTTGTCACAGGGATTTACAGAAAATTAATCGACAGGGCGGTTTTAAACGGGGACGAAGGTTTTTATGTAACAGCGCAGGAAAACATGGAACTTGCCCAGATCTTCAACCGGGAATTTACCACCGGTTACTTCTACGGCCGCCAGTACAATAAAATGATGAGTTACAAACGTCCGAACAACAGGGGTATCTTTCTGGGTAGGGTGCGCAGTTACGACTGGGAGAAAAAAATGGTGGAAATTCACCTTGAAGATAAGCTTAATAAAGGAGACGGCCTTGGAATCTGGGTCACCGAAGGGGGCAGAAAGGGTTTTGTCGCCGGCGCTTTTTTATTGGACGGAGAGACAGTCAGTGAGGCTCGGCCAGGACAGACAGTAAAGGTCCCCTTCCAGGGAGCGGTAAAGAAGGGCGACAGGGTGTTCAAGACAAATGACGCGGAACTGATTAACCGGGCAAGACTGACCTTCACATCTCCAAAAGAGAATAGAAAGCTTTCTGTAAGCTTTTTTATACGGGCGGGAGCCGGGGAACCGATGGAAGTTACGGTCAGGGATGAAGACGGAAACACAGGTTCCGGATCAACCGTACAGGTAGGACAGACGGCTTCCGAACGGCCCCTGGACGAAACATACCTGCGCCGGCAGATGGACCGACTGGGCAATACTCCGTTTAGCTTAAGTGAGTTGCAGTGCGAAATTAAAGGAAGTGTAATTTATCCCGCCGCTGAGATAAACCAGGCCAGAAGGGAAGCTGTGGTGTCGCTTGAGCGGGCCCGTCTGAACAGTTGGAAGATAGAGCCTGTCGCTGTTGAAGTTTTTCACCGGCGGTTGGCCGGAGTTTTTAAAACCAGCCCGGAAGACAGAAAAAAACAGTTCTTGCAGCACACCCGTCCACTGGTTGCCGTACATGCAGGAGATCTATCCGCCTTAAAGGCAGCGGTCCGCGCAGGAGCGGACCTGGTTTACCTTTCATCCGGAGAATATTCCCCCAGGTCTTCTGTAAACAGGGATGAACTGTTCAGGGGATTTGAATTCTGCCGGAAAAACGGTATTAAATTTGTTTTAGCAACGCCAGCGATTATCCGCAACAGCGAGATGGACGGACTTACCGGGCTGATTGAGGAGGTGGGCAGTTGGCCTGTAGACGGTGTTCTGGCCGGGAACCTCGGGCTGCTGGAGAAAATAAAAGGTCTTGTCCCGGTCTATACCGACTACACCCTGAATGCCTTTAACAGGCTTACTGTTGAGTATCTTTCGCGGCAGGGAGCAGCCCAGGTTTCTCTTTCACCAGAATTGACAATTGAGCAAGTCCGTAGGATAGCCGCCCGGACAGGGTATATGCTGGAAGTCCTTGTGCATGGGAGGGTCGAACTGATGGTTTCGGAATACTGTGCCCCCGGCAGCCTGATCGATGCTGAAAAATGCCTGCCGGGAAAATGCGCTCAACCCTGCAGGAATAGGAAATTTTCTTTAAAGGACAGGCTGGGCGTATTATTCCCCCTTGAAATGGACAGTTCCTGCCGCCTGCATATTTTTAACTCCCATGTTTTATGTCTGGTGGAAAGCATTCCAACACTTGCGGAGGCGGGAATCGGAACCGTACGGATAGACGCCCGCCTGCTTGATCCTTCTTCTGTTGAAGCAGTTGTAAGGGCATACTGCCGGGCAGCCCGTGTAAATGACGGCGCACAGCTGGCCGAAATTAAAAATTCCCTTACCGTACTCCACCCCGGCGGCGTCACTTCTGGACACCTCTTCCGCGGAGTCTTATAATTAAAAGAATGAACATAGAAGAATGGACAAACAAAAAGAACGTCCCTCTGTTTGCTAACAAAAAGAACGTCCCTCTGTTTGCCCTGTTTGCCTCTGTTTGGAGTCTGGTGAAAAAGATAAACGAACGCGTTTTGAAAAGGCTTGAGTATGATAAGGTATTGGAAAATCTGGCGGGTTACTGCGGGACTTCGCTGGGGCGTGAACGCGTGTTAGCCTTGAGGCCTTCGGTTTTGGCGGAGGAAATTAGCAAAGCCCAGGCCGAAACCACAGAAGGAAAGAAGCTTTTGCGCCTTGAGCCTCTGGCGCAGACAGGAGGCTATTCGGATGTACGGCAGCAAGTGGAAAGAGCCGGCCACGGGGCGGTGCTTGAGCCGTCCGACCTGCTCAGCGTCGGACATACCCTGGCCGCCTGCAGGCAGATTAAGGATTTCCTGACAGCGCGGCAGGAAACTTATCCGTTACTGGGTGAGACAGGCGCCAAGCTGGATTACTATAATACTATTGAAAAAAGTATTTTCACATCCATTGACGCCGGAGCCGAGATATCCGATTCGGCGTCCGGCGCTCTGGCGGCGATCAGGCGCAAATTGGCCCGCACACGCAGCTCTGTCAAGGACCAGCTTGAAAAACTTATCCGTTCCGCTGCTTTCCAGAAATATCTGCAGGACCCCATTGTTACAATCAGGGAAGACCGCTATGTCGTCCCGGTTAAGTTGGAATACCGCTCGCAGGTCAGGGGCATCGTCCATGACCAGTCATCAAGCGGCGCCACCGTGTTCATTGAGCCAATGGCGGTCATTGAGGCCAATAACGAAATACGCCGGCTGCAGGCTGAAGAGAAAGAGGAGATTATTAAAATACTGCGCGACCTTTCCAGCCAGGTCGGAGCGGCTGCCGACAGCATCAGGCTGTCTTTGGAAGGTTTGGGACACCTGGAATTCATCATGGCTAAGGCACGCTACAGCAGCGATCTTTATGCCGAAGAACCACTGCCCGGACAAAAACCTGCTTACTTTTCTTTAAAAAAAGCGCGCCATCCGCTGCTGTCCGGGAATGTAACGTCAAACGACCTTTTTTTAGGCAAAGCTTATAACATACTTGTCATCACCGGGCCAAACACAGGCGGGAAGACGGTCGCTCTGAAGACAGCTGGACTGCTTGTCCTGATGGCCCAATCCGGACTCCATATTCCCGCCGGGGAAACGACGGAAGTGGGCATCTTCGAGCAGGTTTTCGTAGATATAGGTGACGAACAGAGTATCGAGCAGAACCTGAGCACTTTCTCATCACATCTGAACAATATCATCCATATCCTGGGGGCTGCAGGCCCTTCAAGCCTTGTCTTGATTGATGAACTGGGCGCCGGCACCGACCCCACAGAAGGAGCGGCTTTAGCCCAGGCAACCCTGGAAAGGCTGATTGATACCGGCGCAAGGGTAATGGTAACAACCCACTTTTCCGAACTGAAAACTTTTGCTCAGGGCAGGACGGGTGTTGAAAACGCTTCTTTAGAATTTGACTCCATGACGCTGCGTCCTACATACAGGCTGTTGACGGGAAAACCCGGACACAGCAACGCTTTCGAAATTGCCCTGCGCCTGGGGATGGAACAAAAGATTGTCGACAGGGCAAGGGAATTTCTGACAAAAGAACAGATTGAAATGGCGGATCTGATCAAGGATCTTGAACGCAGCCGCCAGGATATTGAAGTTGAGCGGGAGGACACAAAGCGGCTGTTGGATCAGGCCCGGGAAACCAGGCTGCGCTGCGAAAAAATGGAGGAGGATCTCCTCTCTCAACGCCGGTCGATGACGGAAAAGGCCCGCGAGGAAGCCGGCCGGATTGTTTTAAAGATGCAGAAAGAGGCGGAAGAGACAATCCGGGAGTTCCGGGAGCAGATGGCCGGGGAATCTAACCGTGATAAAGAAATCGCCATTTCGGAAGTGCGCAGGAAAATACAGGCGATTAAGGCAGGGAGCAGCAGGCAGGCGTCTAAACCTCAAAACCGGGAACAAAGCCAGGAAGGGTTTACAGTAGGCCAGGAAGTATTTGTCCCCATGTTTAATATGCGAGGCCGGATCACTGATGCGGTTGAGGAGGGCAGTGTCCAGGTCCAGGTCGGGGCGGTTAAGCTTTTTCTTCCTCTGAACGAACTTCGCCCCGCAGAAAAAGAAACTGCTCCCGCCGGCCAGGTCCATACCGGAGGCACACTCATGGATAAGGCCGGAGCTATCTCATCCCAGTTGGACCTGCGCGGAAAAAGAGCCGAAGAGGCCCTGCTTGAAGTGGACAAGTACCTGGACGACGCCGGTCTTGCAGGCCTGGCGCGCATATTTTTAATTCACGGCAAGGGAACCGGAGCCCTTCGCATTGCCGTCCAACAGTATTTAAAGGCGGATCCCCGGGTTAAGTCATTCCGGTTTGGGGAACACGGCGAAGGAGGACTGGGGGTTACCGTAGTAGAACTTGCCTAGTGATATATTAATTGTCATATTTTGTGGTACGTTTTGGTATATTTACGCATTTTTTAATAGACAAAAACAAAAGCTCTTCGGCTATTCTTTGGCATCTGTTGAAACATCCTGATGATCAGGACTTTGATTTTCGGCCGCTGTTACACGGCTCGATGCTGAAGAAAGAAGACGATATCGCTTTAGACATTGACGGCGCCATTAACGAGGTTCAGGCCGGTAAAATCACTTTGTGTCTGCGCCATATAGATTGAATTAAAAGCTATATAGCTCAGATAGAAGCAACGGCTCTGCGGATGGCTGCCTCGTACTCCGGCGCTATGAGGATTATCGAGTCAGTTCCTGGCATTAAACAACTTGCGGCGCTTGTCATTCTCTCTGAAATCGGCGCCAACATGTCGGTATTTCACTCTGCCAAGCATCTCTGTTCCTGGGCTGGACTTGCTCCCTGCAATGATCAGAGCGCCGGCAAGAAGAAATCAGTTCGCATCAGTCGAGCCGGCGTTTACATCAAGCCCGTGCTCGTTCAATGCGCCAACAACGCTATTAAGTGCAAGGACTTCCCGCACTATCGCGTCCGCTATGAGGCGATCAAGCTCCGCCGCGGCCACAAGAAGGCGATTATCGCCATCGCTCGCATGATGCTGACGGCAATTTACTGCATGCTTTCAACCGGTGAACTGTTCAATCCGGCACTCTACGAAAAGGCAAAGTGCAAACCCGGCTTTGTGGCTTCGTCAGAAGAGCATGCGGTTAAGTTATTACAGCGCTTGGGGTATTCAGTTGTCAAATTACCTGAATCCGCTTAGACTCTGACCGCTATTGGTTCTCTTTTTGACCTGACCGAACAGGTCTACTTAAACTCGCTTTCGTGGGGAATTACCGATGTTTTTAGTGCGTTAGACCATTTTCAGATTTATTTTTAGAGTTAAAAAGCACTAGAAAATCGAAAGTCGGGCTAGCCATAATTCCTCCTTCGTAAGCACGGTGATAGTGATTGATGAGACGCCCAACGGCTCCGCATAACCGGCTGGCAATGGAGCGCAGCGGAATTGCCGTCCGGTGCAGCGCCTTGTTGGCTGATTATATCTTTTTCACATCGGAATAGAGGCGGTCCCAATTGCCTTGTCGAATTCGAAATTTTGTACCATGGTTGTGGCCTGTTCTTGCGTCAAAATCCACCAGAATTATTCCATCTTCTATCGCCTTAAGAAAATTTTCCAGGGAGAAATTACGCAAAATCATTACCGTATTGTAATGGTAATGTTCACGATCGGCGACTTTCTTCACGTCAGCCTGCACGTAAAAACAATTTAGTAATTTCGTGCCTGCTTTATGGAACAAGTCATCGAAGCCCCAATAAGGCTGCGGATTCAGTTCGGAAAGCCCTACGCGCAACTTAACGGAAGCAAGCCAATCTTGATGCCGTTGATCCACTGATGAAGCGTCAAAAGAAATGAGCACCTTCCTTGTCCTTCTGTCAACAACGACGCAAAAGCCTCTATCGCTGCGCGCCTGGCCATGAATGGTTTGTCTGAAACTCATTTCGGACTCTGGATATAACTCTCCGGCCTGTTCATGTATCCATCCATATTGGGGAAGAAACACGCGAGGCACAAAACGAACGGCACGTGGTGAAGGTTCCATGTGAAAAAGCGTGGTCAATGATGATGAACCTTTTCGCTGGCATTTAAGCTCCCACTCTGCCGCATTCGGTATTGGCAAATTGTTTTCCTGGATCCCAAGCAAGTCTTCGAGTGTGTTGCCAACTCCCCCTGCATTTCCACGTCTCGCGTTGGGTACCCACCCCCTTGCCTTTATTTCGAGAAGTTTGTTGATTAAATCATCTTTCGTGAAAATCTCCATATTCTTACGCCTTTTCTGTTGGGGAACGCCAGAAATCAAGCAGGTATTCAAAAGTGACCCCCATCGTAATATAATTACTGGGCCATCCGAAGATGCCGATTTTATTAACGACATTCGTCCTATCCCAGATGATGATATTTCGTAATTCATAACCCCTTTTTCGTAATTCCTCGATAAGTGAAACGTGAATTGTAATTCTTTGGTTTTCCCACCACATGTCAGGCACATTTATAACGCAATGGGCTTTCGGGCGCAAAAGGGGAAGCAATGACTCAAATATGTCACCCATCGCGTTTGTATAATCCGCTATCGCCATCGTTCCAAGATCGCGTATGTCCTGTGAATACTGTTCAACCTTTCCTAGTTGTTCGTTATTTCTGTCCCTCCTAGATTTATTCTTTCGCTCACGGTTCAGCAGATTGGCATAAGGCGGTGAAGTCCATATGAGACTTATTGTATCATTCGAAATATATTTATGAATATTTCTGGCATCATCTTGAATGGCAAGTTGTTTTGATTTGTTAAAAAGATTCGCCTGCTGTCGCAATCTTTTTTCGCATAAGTCTATGTAGTGTTTCTGCAAGTCAAATCCAACTGCATTCCTGTTCGTATCGCTGGCAGCAACAAGCGTCGTTCCACTTCCAATAAATGGGTCAAGAATCAGCTCGCCTTGATGGGTGAACAACTCAATGACTTTCTTTGAAAGGGCGATCGGAAAAGTGGCAGGATGAAGTGTCTTGTCGCGCACATCCCTTGCTTCGTATAAAAATTGCCAGACTCCGAGCTGTGATTTAAGCCACTCCTTCGCAGTCATACAGTTTATGTGAGATGGTTCGCAACTGCATGATCGTGTGAATCCAATGTCTATCCGCTTGCCGTATTGAGGACTATTTTCTCGGATAACAAAATGGTCATTCGATACTGAGTCGTATTCTGTTTTGTTCTTTTCACTCATAGGGGTTATCATATCCTTCTTTTTCTTTAAATTGGAGGTAATCAGCCATTATTTTATTCCAGCCAACAATAATTAGATGGATCCGCATAAGATGCGGAGTCCTTGCTTTCTGCCCCTATAAGATGCCTTCGGATTTCCTTTCGAAGGTACGATAAAGCCCGTTGCTGCAATGGTTTGCCGCTTCCCAGCCATTTATCCCGGCATGTTATGCGGGTCGGCATAAAAACCTCCTTTTCAAAGTCCGTCCACCGGACTGCGCACGCCCGAAGGTCCGCGGTTTAGCACATGGGTGTACACTTTATGAC
>DOTD01000061.1 GCA_003513005.1 Desulfotomaculum sp. | reverse complement strand
GGGAACTCGATCATACCTTAACCAAGGTTTAATATGCTTTCCGATGCTTAAAGCCCGATCTGGGTATGCGTCCTATTCACCCCCAGCTAGCCGATCGCACCGAAGCCCATCTGTTTATATCTGTGCTGGCTTATCATTTACTTATTGGTATTGAGGCAGGTTTACGGGAACAAGGAGATACACGTCAATGGTCAACGATTAAAAAGATTCTTTGCACACACACCAGAAGTACAATAATTTTACATGGAGAGGAAAACAAGATTTACAGTATCCGGTTATCCAGCCAGCCGGAACCAGAGCAACGGGATATCTATAAGAAACTTGGGATCAAGGACCCTCTGAAAAACAAACATACGGTTTTGCACCGCAGAATGTAGTACCTAATTATTTCGATGGATCGAGGCTGCAAGGGGAGTTCGGGGTTTTGGAGGGGAAGGTTGGGTTAATCCTGTTTCTAAACTGCCAGCGCCAGTCCTGCCAGTCGTCCTCCGAGGCGCCCAAGAGGGCACTGATTTTTCTTTTTTGAAACTCGTACTTGTCGGCCGCGGTTGAACCAGTTGGAATATCGTCTTTTGCTTCCAGGTAATCAGCAATTCTTTTCCTCAATTCTTCAGCGCGCTCAAGGGATATCAGCTGGTTTCGCTCGGTTCCCTGATTGAAAAGAGCATTTTGGTTGAGGGCCATCTTTTCATTTCTCCTTTCTAAAATAGAAAACTCCGGAAGGAACCCATTTCCGGAGCAGCGTAACAATGAAAAGCTAACTCTCCCAAAAGATGAAGAAAGCATAATTTGGCAAAGCCAGTGTTTCCTCTGTCTACGCTTGCGAAGTTAGCTGACGGGTTCGGGTCGAGAGGTAATCCTACTCCTTCAATGAAGAAGATTCACCCCGGGAAAAATGGGTCCTCCGCTTCTTTTACCAAAGAATTCAGCGTTAATTAATTGTAAATCTGCTAAAATAATATCATGAAGTTAACATATTGTAAATATGAAAATTACTGAAGGATTAGTTACCCATAATCCTGACCGTCAGCTCCACCTCTACCGGCGCCCCCAGGGGAAGTTCTGTAATTCCTACCGCGCTGCGCACATGGCGCCCCGCCTCGCCAAAAAGCGCCAGCAGCAGCTCGGATGCTCCGTTTAAAACAAGGTGCTGCTCCTTGAAACCGTAGGCGCTGTTTATATACCCGGTAACCTTGATTACCCTTTCTATTCTGCTCAATTCTCCGATTACCGCTTTGACGGCGCCCAGACAGTTAAGGATGCAGGCCCTGGCTGCCTCGTAACCCTGTTCAACCCCAAGTTCGCGACCGAGCTTTCCTTTATAAAGCAAAGTTCCTTCTACAAAAGGAAGCTGCCCGGAAGTATAGACAAATTCACCGCTGAAGACCGCCGGCACGTAAGCCGCTACCGGAATTGGCACAGACGGGCAGATAAGACCCATTTCTTTCAACTTCTCTTCCGGTACCAAATTAAATCCTCCCTCTTAGATTAATTAAAACTTCCCTGGCGCCGGCAACCATATACAGGGACCCCGTAATACAGATGAGATCACCCGCGCCGGCCAGTTCAAAACTCTTTAACACGGCCTCTTTTACGTACTCAATTGCATAGACGCTGCCGGCATACCGGCTGGCCTCCTCAGCAACATAAAGCCAGTCGCCCGCCCTTGGACTGTCCGGCCTGGTAACAATCACCGCGCTGGCCCCGGAGGCAAGTTCCCCCACAACCAGGGAGCGCTGCTTATCCTGCAGAATCCCTATAACCAGGATTACTCCCCGCCCCGGAAAATAATCCTTTAAAGCCCTGCGTAATTCTTTAGCGCCTGCGTAATTATGGGCCCCGTCCAGAACAACCGGTGGGTCTGTGTGGAAGATCTCGAACCGGGCAGGCCATTTTACTTTGGATAGCCCCTGGAAGACTGCTTCCTTATTTATTGCATAGCCTTCCCGGGCAAGCAGTTCCACGGCAGCGACGGCTGCCGCGGCGTTGGCCAGCTGGTGCCTGCCCAGCAGGTTAAGACTCAGGTTGTTATAGTTATCCCGCAAACCGCGTATTAAAAAACGCTGTCCTTCCAGAGCGCCATTCCCGTCTGCGGACCAGAAGACGAACCCCTCCTGAGAAGGTTCTCCAGATCCTTCCTGTACTAAAATCAGTTGGGAATCCCTTCTGAGGCATTCGGCCCGGATTACATCCAGGGCTTCTCCCTCTTCCTGGGCGGTAACCGTTGGGACACCGTTTTTGATAATCCCCGCTTTTACTTCGGCGATCTCTTTTACGGTGTTGCCCAGCCTGTCCAGGTGATCTAGCGAAACGTTGGTGATTACCGAGACCAAAGGTTTGATGACATTGGTCGAATCGATTTTACCCCCAAGACCTACTTCCAGAATCAGAAAGTCAACACTTTCCTCGCAGAAGTACTGGAAAGCCAGGGCAGTGCAGACCTCGAACTCCGTCGGGCTTTCAAAGCCGTCCCCAATCATGTCTTCCAGATGGGGACGGATTAAATCAAGCAGCCCGGCCAGGCGTTGAGGAACAATTTCTTCCCCGTTGATGGTATACCTCTCGGTATAGGAGCTCAGGTGGGGAGATGAAAATGCGCCCACCCTGTAACCGGCTGCCTTCAGGATTGAAGAAACCATGGCCAGCGTCGAGCCTTTCCCGTTTGTTCCGCCAATGTGAACAACATTAAGGGCCAGGTGAGGATCTCCCAGCCTTCGCAGCAGCTCGGTAATCCGGTCAAGGCCCAGGTTGATGCCGAACCTGGTCAGGTTTTGCAGGTAGCCGACGGCCTGGTTGTAATCCATTTTAACTCCTTTAAACACAAGGGTAAACACAAGGGTAAACACAAGGGGACGGTTCTCATGTGTTTTAGTTCCTTAAATTATGCCTATTAGCTTTTATATTTAGAGGGGTCAGGCTTGACTTATTATAAAAATTGACTTAAAATTAACTTATCGGAAAAGCCCATTTTACTCCATCCTGATTAATATTCTAGGCCGCCATTGTCACAGTTCACTCAGGCGCTTAAGCAGGTTATTCGCTGTTAAAAATGCCGTGCCTTGCGGACAGTTTACTGAATACTTATCATTTCGACAGTCTATGCTAAAATCCTATGCGTAAGGATAGGCTTGCTGTAAAAATACTAACCTGGCCTGCCTTTGCCAATCCTAATAAGCGCTCTTCTTTTTTTTGTTTTTGTTGAAGAAAAATGATAAAAAAATCTAAAAAAGGGAAAAGTATATCCGAATTAGCACTCCCGCATATTGCTAAATAAAGGCAAAGAGGTGGCCATTCTTGGCTGTCAGGATAGGAATACCCAGAAGTCTGGCCTTTTATTATTTATACCCCTTTATGGAAGGTTTTTTGCGTGAACTGAGCGCAGAGGTGGTTTTGTCTTCGGCGACAGACGCAAGAATCCTTGACTCGATAACCTGTTGCCCTACCGATGAGCCCTGTGTTTCCACAAAGCTGTTATACGCACACACGAAAAATCTGCTCAACAAACAAGTGGATTTTATATTTATTCCGGTGCTTTCCAGCATCCAGCAGGACAGCTACTGCTGCCCTAAGCTAATCGGCGCCGCTTATATGGTCCAACACGGGCTGGAAATACCCCCTGAAAAAATCCTCGCTCCGGAATTCAACGAAAAAGAAAAGCCGGGCTGCTGGGAAAGGGATCTTTACTGGATCGGCGAACAACTCGGCAAAGGCAAACAAGCGGTCAGGCAGGCGATGCGCGCTGGCGAAGCCCTGCAGAAAGCTTTCCACCAGCTGACCGTCAGCGGCCTGACTACCCCCGAAGCCTTTTCCAAATTAACCGGCCTGCCTGTTAAAAACATGGTCTTTGACCCATCGGCGGAATTTGACCCCGGGCAGGTAATCGGCGTTATGGGCCACCCTTACATTCTTTACGACTATGTCGGCCATAATATCGTACCGCGCTTAAAAGAATACGGGCGGGTAATCACTCCGGAAATGGTTCCCGAAAAAGACGCTCTCGAGGAAGTAGGGACTATCTACGAGGGTGAAAAGATGTGGACCTATGAAAGCCTGCTCCTGGGGTCGGCGCTTCATCTGCTTCGCCGGCGGCTGGTCAGCAAGATGGTTTTTTTGGAGGCCTTCTCCTGTGGCCCCGCTTCGATAATTGAATCTTTTATTGAGGAAGAGGCCCAGAGCCAGGAAATTCCTTTTTTACTCCTCACCGTAGACGAGCATACCGGGGAGGCCGGGCTGATTACCCGGCTGGAAGCCTTCGTGGACACCGCCAGGGAAAAGAAGCAGGGCCGTAAAGTCCAACCCCTGCCTCCTTTTGTCCCCGGGGAAAGGTCGTGCAGGGCAAAAATAGGAACGCCCTCGGTTGGGTGGGCAGACAAGGCGCTGAAAACCATCCTTCAGGAGTGCAGCATGGAGATAGTGCCCACTCCGCTGGTGAACAGGAGGATAGTCGATCTGGGCAAGGAACTTGCCCCGGAATTCATCTGTTATCCCATGATTGCCACGCTGGGGCAGATCCGCGAATTGATTGAAAAAGGAGCAAACGAAGTTGTCATGGTGGGAGGGAAAGGACGCTGCCGCCTGGGCTGGTATGCCCAACTCCAGGAACTGCTGCTCAAGCGTAAAAAGTACGACTTCCAGATGACAATAATCGATTCACCCCTTCCCTTCCCAAAAAACTGGAACAGGTTCCGTGAGGCAGTAAAAAAGCTGACCGGAAATTCATCCTGGTTTAAGATAGCCCGGGCTATGAATTTCGGCTACCAAAAGATCCTCATCCTTGACGAGGCTGAAAAGCTGGTCAGGCGCAAGCAGGCTTATGAAAGCAGTCCCGGATCGGCATTGAAGGCGCAGAAGAAGCTGATCAGCCGGGTTTTGGCTGCTGACAGTTTAAAAGGAGTAAAAAAGGCGGAGCAGGATTTTTCCGAAGAGATAAGCGCAATTCCGGAAGAAAAAGTACGTGCTTTAAGGGTCAAGATTGTCGGGGAATTCTACACCGTCATCCAAAATTATGTCAACCAGAATGTGGAGGAATTTTTAGCCGCGTGCCCCGGTCCAAGGGTATACGTAGACCGCGAAATGACAGTCAGCAGGTGGTTTGACCTGCACGTCCTGCGGAAAAAGAAAGCTCTTTTGCAGCACCGGAAAGTGGTGGCTGCAGCCAGTCCCTACCTGCCCGTTTCCGTGGGCGGGCATGGTCAGGAAAGCATCGGCGAGGTTATTTTAGCGCGGGAGGAGGGCGCAGACGGGGTAATCCACCTGCTCCCCTTTACCTGTATGCCTGAAATCGTTTCCCAGAGCATACTGATCCCCCTGTGCGAAAAGCTGGATTTCCCCTTTCTTTCCCTGGTCGTCAGCGAGCAGACCGGAACGGCGGGCCTAGAGACAAGGCTGGAGGCCTTCCTGGAAGTTATGCTGGAGCGCTCGGAAAAAAAACCTAACGGAGGTGGTCGGGTTGGATTGTTTCCTGGGAATTGATGTTGGTAGCGTCAGTGCAAAACTTGCAGTTGTCAATATGGAAAAGGAACTTTTATTCCACACTTACGAGCGCACTTTCGGCGGCCCCATAGAAGCCCTGCAAAAGATATTTAAAAAACTCAACGGGGAACTGCCGGAGTCAGGCATAGAAGTGAGGGCGGCGGGTGCGACGGGCTCGGGACGCCACCTGGCCGGGGCGATGGTCTCGGCCGATATACTGAAAAACGAGATTACCGCTCATGCCGTGGCCGCCCGTGAAGTAGAGCCGCGGGTCAGGACGGTTATCGATATCGGCGGCCAGGATTCCAAGATTATTTTCCTGAAGGAAGGCGTTTCCACAGGCTTCAATATGAACAGCGTCTGCGCCGCGGGGACGGGTTCCTTCCTGGACCATCAGGCCACCCGCCTGAACATACCGATTGAAAATTTCGGTGAGATTGCCCTGACTTCGAAGAACCCTGTCAAAATTGCCGGACGCTGCGGAGTTTTTGCGGAATCCGACCTGATCAGCAAGCAGCAGATGGGCTACAGCAAGGAAGACCTGATTGCGGGACTGTGCGTTGCACTGGCGCGCAATTACCTGGCCAGTGTAGGCAGGGGCAAGAGCATCAACCCCATAGTGGTTTTCCAGGGGGGGGTTGCGGCAAACGTCGGGATGAGAGCGGCTTTCACCAAGCTTTTGGGAGTCCCTGTTGTGGTGCCGCCTTATTTTGAAGTTATGGGAGCGCTGGGAGTTGCGCTGCTGGCCCGCGAGCACTGGCTTAAAACCGGCTGGGAGAGCCGCTTCCGCGGCCAGCAGGCTATTGCAGAATTCAACTGTACACCGCGCAGTTTTATCTGCGGGGACTGCACGAACGATTGCGAAATCAGCGAGCTATACATCGACGGCAAACTTGGCGGCAGGTGGGGGAGCAGGTGCGGCAAGTGGGCCAACCTTACCCGCTCGTCGGAGATAAAGCAGGAAGAGCGCGAAAAAATTACCTTTCTCGATTATGTGTCCTAGCCGGACGAACAAGTAGGCAAGTAGGGACGGTTCTTGCTTGCCTTCCGCATATGACGCCGTTGTCACGGTTCGCTCAGGTGCTCCATGCCAACATTTTTCTATCAACTATAGAGAGCCGCTGGTTCCGCACCGCGGTCCCGTAACCGAAGCTTCACTGGGCGCTGCAGCGGCACTTAAGCAATATCGCTCACCTGTGAACAACGACGCCCTTTAAACCCTCGGGTTCAGTTAAACTCGTCGCTCACGCGCCTCAAACAGTTTCCTCGCTCGTCCTCATGTTCGCCTCATTCTTTGAATTAAGGCTAATCGCACTTAACCCAACTTTCCCCTCCCCAAGATCATAATTAGCCCAAAACACCCCTCTGGATAAATATGGGTTGGATATAAGCCGCACCATTACTGCATTCATGTATTCATAAACAGTCCAAAAACATCAAAATCACCACCAATGTAGTTCCCTAATATATTATGCCATTGACACAACAGTGTCTCTGGATTATAATAACAATATGCATATAGCCACTATTACTACAAAAAACAAAAAGACAGGATAAGTCTATATCAACCATAAACTT